>JAUVKG010000209.1 GCA_030596365.1 Chlamydiota bacterium
TTAACCACTAATGAACACCAATAAACACTAATTTATATATTTTAATTTTTTTTTTAAAATCATTAGGGACCCGAAACTCTCCGGGCACGCAAAATCATTTTTTAAATACAATCTTTTTTTATGTCAAAATTATTAGAGTCAATATGATAATACAATCTTTTTAGTCTTTAATAAATTAATTTATATTTTCTTTTTTGTACATCGACTGTCACTAAATGATTCTGTCTAATGCCTTTTCTTTCTTATCACGAACGTGAGTAAAATGGTTCTGTTTTCTTTTAATTCATTCGTGTCTATTCGTGTTAATTCGTGGTTAGAATCTTCGTGGTTATATTTTTTCATTAGTGGTTAATTTTTCAATCCGTGAAAATCCGTGCAATTCGTGTTTCCGCCTTTTTCATTTTCTCTCTAAATTCTTCTTCCGATTTGCATTTGAATTTGAATTCCAATTCCGAATTTTCAAAATCGGAATCGAATGTCACTTCCATTCCTGTAATTTTTTTAAATTCATTTGCCGCTGCAGCACTTTTCTTTCTTAATTCCGTAAGCAACGGATTTTTTCTTTCACTAAGATTTTTTTTGAATTCGCGAATGAAGCCGCCTTTCTTTTCACAGGATATTTCCCCTATTATTTCATCCCAGATTATTTCACATTCAATCTTCTCTACTTTCCCGCAATCAGTAATATCGGTAATTATTCTTTCAAGTTCAATCGGTCGAACACGATTTTCATTTGCCCATTTTATTATTTTATCCTGAAAAATATTTTCCAGATTTACAACGGACATTGCTGCAGATAACGGAGCATCATACTTCTGGAAATAATCACAAATTTCAACCGGTGAAGCCGCAAGGGTCTTCAATCGATCGAAAACATCAATTGTAATCGACCAAAAATGTTGATTGTGCCTTTCCCGAAGCCATTTTACCGGCTCATCGACAATTTCACCCGTTAAAACAGCGAATCGTGCCATCGCCATTACCGGCAATTGTTTTTTTGCTCCGATAAGTTCGAGTGAAAGGTCAAGTTGTTTTTCTTTTGATGTTTCAGAGGGCAAAACAAAAGCGGGAATTTCTGTAAGTTCTGCTTCATATGCAGCAGCAAACTGTTCAAATCCTGCGATCAGAGTTCCATCGCAAATCCAAACTGGATTTAAAACGCCGTATTTTTTAATTCTGTCAACATTTTCTGCCGAATGAGATCGACATAAAATACCGAATGAAAAATCGGTAATCTCGCTCAATTTAATGAGGCAAATAGGTCTTATTGGTCCTATTCGTCCAATCTGTTCTATTGGTTTTTTATTTTCTTTTTTCATTTCTGTTTGCTGTTCTTTTGAATATGACTATTATTTGTTAATTGAGTTTCAATATTTTATCAGTTAGCAAGTGAAAAAGCAAAAGCTATGTAGAACAATAGTGACAAAACAATTATTGACAAAACGATAAATAAAAAAAGTGTGAAACATGGGGTCAGGCACTATTTAAGTCCTTTGATTATTTTCATGAAAATATCCGCGGCGTGTGGATTGTAATACTTTCTCATGACTTCTTTTAGCGCCGTTTTTTTATTGCTATCTTCATCAGCGTAATCGGAAACCATTTTTATTATTCTGAGCGGAAGTTTTTTTCCTTTCGCGAATTCAGCTATGTGAACAGCTTCCATGTCGACAAGATCGGCATAATATTTTTTGTGATGCTTCTGCTTTATTTCTTCATTTGTTATTTCTGAATCAGAAGTTAAAATTGAGGCAATATGAAAAGCGCTGCAATTTTCGATTTCAATTACTTTATCATCTGAAAAAACTTTGTTTATAGAAAACCAATCGCCAATTTGAAATTTGTTATTGAGCGCTCCTGCAGTTCCAATATTTATAATTATGCCGCTTTCAATAAAATTTGCAACATCAGACAGGATTTTTTTTGTGTTTTTCTTTCCCATGCCGGTTATTAAAACATTGATTTTCCTGTTATCAAAATCAAATGTTCTGATTTTAATATTATTGAAAATGGTTTCCGAAATCATGGTTGACAAATTCAGAATCGGTTTAACTTCACCTTCAAAAGCGGTAAATAAGAATATGTTTGGTTTTTGCATAAAATAGATTATATCAAAAAACAACAATTTTGGTATAATAGAAATTCGATTTGACGTTCGACGTTCGACGTTCGACGTTTGACGTTTGACATTCGGTGTTCGATGTTCGCGCAACGCCCGGAAAATTTCGGGTGATGTTCGATGACTCGCGCTTTTAATCCGGCATATGCAGGTTAAAAGCGCGGCTTACTTTGAACTTTAAACCTTTAACCTTCCGAGGAGCGGGATTATAAATGCTGATTATTTAAACTTTGGACGAGATTTGTTGATAACAATAGCTCTTTCTTTTTTGCCGTCATTGATAATTTTACGTTTTTTTTATAAGCGTGATATAAATCCCGAACCTCGTAGAGTTTTATTAAAAACATTCGGACTTGGATTTATTGTGGCAATTCCAGTACTTGCGATTACATCCCCTTTTGCGCAATTAGTGTGGAAAATTGAGAATCCAATGCTTGCTGCGATGTACTGGTCATTATTTTGCGCGGCGATACCTGAAGAATTTTTCAAATTTTTGATTTTAACAAGATACTGCGTCAAAAATTCTGCTTTTAATGAGCCAATGGATGGAATAATTTATGGGGTTACCGCGTCTTTGGGTTTTGCGACAATAGAAAGTATGATGTACATTTCCCAGATTGGATGGACGGCTGCTATTTCACGAGCATTAACAGCAGTTCCCGCACACGCGTGTTTCGGAGTTGTGATGGGTTATTTCGTTTCTCAGGAACATTTTTATAACAAAAAGAAATTCTCATTAGGGTTTGGTCTGCTTGTGGCAATATTTCTTCACGCGTTATATGATTACCCGCTTGTAATCAATCAGATATGGCGATTAAATCCTGATATTCCTTTGGAATCAGCTGTTAAGCTAGGATTTTTCGTATTATTTGCAATGGTTTTTGTTTTTGAAATACTGTGGGCATTAAGATTGGTAAAACGCATAAAAAAAGAGAGACACTAATTTTTGGGAATCCGGCGTATGCCCGGACACAATTTTTCACGAATAAAAATAGCCACCTAACGAAGTAACGTGCTACTGCGTGGTCAAGGCACAAAGACACGAAGAAGAAATGAAATGAATTGTATTCTTAGTGTCTTAGAGTCTTAGTGGCAATAAAACAAAATCGGGGTTGTTTTTTGTCAAAATGACAAAGTAAACTCTATTTTACTACATTATAATTTGCCCTATTTTTACTTATTTAACGTAAATAACGTAATTTAAATATAATATAATTCCGCTGGCACAAAATATGCTATTATAGTGATATGAAAAATTTGATTTTTATATTTTTAACTTTAATTTCTGCAGAATTCGTTTCCGGAAACGTTTCTTTTGACGTGGCTTGCACAGATGAAATTGTTCCAATAAACGGTACTGCCGAAATTACTATAACAGCCGAATGGCCGCAAGGCAGCAATACATATGTGATTTACGCACCGCTAATGCCGCAGCTTCTCGGCTTAAAAATAATCGATCATATAACTTTCGGTCAGGCAACAACTATAAATTCGCAAATCGTGCAAAGGGTCGTTCATCTTTTTAAGTTTTCTATAACAAATAATGCCGGAACAGAAACCGGACCAATATTTATAGATTATCGTCTTTCCGGCAGCGACGAGAAGCAGCATCATAAGTTACCGGGAATAAAGTTTACAACAATCCGACTTAGGCGCAACTTATTAATAACATTAATTTTTGTTACAGTGTTACTACTCTTGATTCCTATAATTTCGACAATTATAATTATAAAACTATCGCAAAAAAAATCAAAAAAGAACGTGTTAAATAATTCATCTATTGAAGATACAATTATTGAAGAATTAGATAAAATTAAACGCTATAAGATAGAAGGAGACGTTAAACGCTATTTTCGCAAATTAGATGCACTTATAAAAAAATATTTCAGAATGAAATATCAAATAGGCAGCCTGTTGGACGTGAATCTTGAATCAAATGGCAAAGTCGGTCCCGACAAACATACGCTATTATCGGCCTGTGAATTACTGAAATTGTCGCACAATGTATGTTATGCCAATTATCAGCCAAGCAATCAAGAACAGGATAGGATATATAATTTTTTAAAGAAGATGCTTTTAAATAACCGACCTCACAAACTGCGATCTGAGGAAGAGTTGTATTTGAAATGACGTTTGACGTTCGACCTTTGACCTTTGACCTTAAAAATCCCCTCTCGAGAGGGGTGGCGCGAAGCGACGGGTGTGTTATGACCTTTGACCTTTAGACCTTTAAACCTTAGACCTTAGACCTTAGACCTTTAAACCTTAGACCTTTAGACCAATATAATACATTCGGAGATAAAAAATGAATAATGTACAGGAAATTAATGAAAAAGTTAAAGAAAAAAACGCCATTATCGGACAGTTAAGAAATGAAATCTCAAAAAATATTGTTGGACAGCAATATATGATCGACCGCCTGTTAATTGGATTGTTTTCAAACGGCCATGTTTTGTTGGAGGGCGTTCCCGGACTTGCAAAAACATTAGCAGTAACCACACTTGCCCAATCAATTCATGCATCATTTAACAGGATACAATTCACACCTGACTTATTGCCTGCCGATTTAATCGGAACATTAATTTACAATCCTAAAGACGGTGCATTTTCAACTAAGAAAGGACCTATTTTCGCAAATATAATCCTTGCAGATGAAATTAACCGCGCGCCTGCAAAAGTACAAAGCGCACTCCTTGAAGCTATGCAGGAACATCAGGTTACAATCGGTGGAGAAACGTTTGGTTTGGACGACCCATTCCTTGTTCTTGCGACACAGAATCCGATTGAGCAGGAAGGAACATATCCACTTCCCGAAGCGCAAGTTGATCGATTTATGTTGAAATTAAATATTACCTATCCAAATAAAAAAGAAGAAAAAGAAATACAGAGCAGGATGGCACACACAATAACGAAGACAACCGTTTCGCCTGTAATTTCACCAACTGACATTATAAATATTCGCAAATTGGTAGACGAAATATTTATGGATGAAAAAATTAAAGATTATATTATCGATATAGTTTTCGCAACCCGTGAACCGGAATCTTATAACCTTGATATAAAAGACTTAATTCAGTTCGGCGCTTCTCCACGCGCGACATTAGCGTTAACGATAGCGTCAAAAGCTCATGCTTTTCTTGAAGGTCGAGGATATGTAACACCGCAGGATGTAAAATCAATTGGGCTGGATGTTTTAAGACACAGGGTTATAATAAGCTACGAAGCCGAAGCGGAAGAAATGACATCAGATGATGTTGTACAAAAAATCTTTGACGAAATCGAAGTGCCCTAATAAATTAAAATTTTAAAAAATTTTAATTTATGGTCTATAATGTTAGAAAGTGATCAGTATTCAGTTAATAAATGATAAATGATAAATAATAATTAATAAATAGAAACATGTTATCAAAAGATTTATT
>JAUVKG010000088.1 GCA_030596365.1 Chlamydiota bacterium
GAACAAAACGGCGTTCTCCGCCACTTTATGTTCCCTGCCCTCCCGGTATTTGAACTGAGTGATTTGCATCAAAAACTAGCGGAGTTCCCATTTCTTTCATTATATCAATTCCGCGCATTTCAACCACAAGATTATTATAACCGAATGATGAACCGCGTTCAGTAAGAAGCACTTGCGAATTACCTGTTGACTCAACTTTCAGAACTGCCTGTTTCATATCCCCCGGCGCCATAAATTGTCCTTTTTTAATATTAACCGGCAATCCTGTTTTACCTGCAGCAACGAGGATATCTGTCTGTCTGCATAAAAAAGCCGGAATTTGAAGCACATCAACAACTTCAGCAGCAACTGCTGCTTGTTCAGGAATATGGATATCAGTTAAAACAGGTAATCCGGTTGTTTTTTTTATATGAGATAAAATCTGTAAACCTTTTTTCATTCCAGGACCTCTGTAACTATTTACAGAAGTTCTGTTCGCTTTATCAAAACTTGCTTTAAAAACAACTCCGATATTAAGTTTACTTCCAAGCTCAGCAATTCGTTCCGCAATTTTTAATGCCAAAGTTTCGTCTTCAATTACACATGGACCTGCAATAATCGCTAATGGCGCTCCGCCTCCAAAAGTAACATTTCCGATTTTCACTGATTTGTTTTTTTTCATAATGTTATTGCCACCAACGAAATAACGCTGTACTCACGTTCACCATTTTTTAAATGCAGAAATTTTTTATTAATTAATTTTATATATCGACTGCTGTAAATCATTTTGCAGAACAATTAACAGCAGAATGATTTTTTTATACATAAATTTTTTTCTTTCTTAAATGATTCTGTTGATCATCATGAACATGAGTACAGTGTTACTTCGTTGCTGTCTAATTCTTTTTCTTTTTTCCGGACAGTAGTTATTTTATATTTATCAATTCAGGATTTTTGCTAATAATTTCATTAACTTTTACAAGATCTTCAGGCGTATCAATTCCCGTAAAAGCTTTTTCAGTTTTCACACATATAATTTTCATTCCCGATTCCAGAGCTCTTAACTGTTCAAGTTTTTCAGTTAATTCCAGGGGTGTTGATTTCAAGGATGCGAAACGTTTAAGAGCATTTATTTTATAAACATACAGGCCGATATGAGCAAATCTTTGTATTGACAAATCTTTATCGCGGTCAAATGGAATTTGAGCTCTTGAAAAATATAACGCAAAACCTTTTGAATCACATACGACTTTCACCGTATTAGGATCGTTAATATCACTTTCAATATTGTCCAATTTATAAATGAGCGTTGCCCAGTCGGCATTTTCTTCCTCCGTTATTTTCGCGACACATTTATCAATATCCAAAGGACGTACAAGCGGTTCATCTCCCTGTATATTAACAATAACTTCATTGCAACCGGCTATTTTCTCAACAGCTTCAACTATTCTATCAGTCCCTGACGTATGTTCAGAGCTGGTCATAACAACTTTACCGTCAAATTTTCTGACTGCCTCTGCAATTTTATTGTCGTCAGTTGCAACCCACACATCAGATAAAGTTGTGCAGGATTTTGCGGCACAGTAAACGTGTTGAATAACGGGATAGCCAGCAATTAATTCCAAAGGTTTTCCCGGAAATCTTGTTGAAGCCATGCGGGCAGGTATAATTCCAATTGCCGTTTGCATAAATTTATTTCCGAAATAGCGTTAGAAAAGTAAAAAGAAGCGACACAGATTACACGGATTACCACGGATTAAGAAATTTAAAAATCTGTGTTAATTAGTGTCATCCGTGTCAAACCAGTTCAGCCGTTATCTTAATCACGAACAAGCTTATTTGCAATTTCATACAAATTATCGCCTATCATATCAGGTTCAATCCATTCATCATCTACTTCCATTGGCGAATCGTCCGGCGAGCTGAGCAAAGCAGTTTTAACGCCTGCCTTTTCCCCGACTCTGATATCTTTCATTAAATCACCGACTAAAACACAGGATGAAAGATTCAGATTATGTTTATTTTCGAGAGAGTAAATGACTTCTAAAGAAATAGGATGCAACTCAATACATTGAGGAAGAACATGACTAATAAAATGAATCGAACTGTTTTCAATATCATTTAACATTAATTTCTCCAGCACATAATTTTGCACGTCCTTAAGATAAGAACGTTCCGGTATCGGCATATCAATTCTGCAAACGGAAAGGAAAGCTATAAAGCCATGATTTTGAAGCATCTTAAGTGCTTCTATAGATTTATCCTTAAAACGGATATCATCAATCTTATCCATAGCACCATGATCATGAATCAATGTGCCAAACAAATCAAGAAATATTGCTTTTTGCGTGTTCATGTTACTTCCAACTTTTTTGTTGCAACTATTAAAATTAATAAAATTGTTACGCTTTCGTTACTTTACCTGAACGGATACAACGCGTGCAAACTTTTATACGTTTTTTCGATCCGTTAGGAAGAACTGCGTGAACATTCTGGAGATTAGGCATAAATCGTCTTGCGTTTACACCTGTGATATTAAGTCCGATACCGCCTTTTTTCTTAGGGATACCATGACGAACAATAGATCTTCCGGCCACTGGTTTTTTTCCACATATTTCACATATTTTTGACATAATCTTAATTACCTTACTTTGTTATTATTTTTATTTGTTATTTTTAATTCTATTTATTGTTATCTGTTTTTCTTGTGGTTATTTAATCCCATCGCTCAACAGAATTATCAACTATCTCACGCGACAAATCTCTGCACGCCTGAATAATTGCTTCCCGTTTTGCTTCTTGATATGGATATTCCCGCGATGAATTAAATGTGTATTTTCCTGTTAGTCTGTTCAATGACCATACTTTTTGCTTGTTTTTAGCCTTAAGCATTTCAATATTCGCATATACCACCACTCTGAACTCAACAGGAACTCCCTGCGCCTGTTCACTTTGTGATCTATCAACATATCTTACAGGCGACATCAATATTTTTGTTATAACTACATTGAGTATTCCATCAGCCTCTTTAGCTCTTGGCACAACATAATAACTCTGTTCTTTAGTAAACTGATCAATAATCAGATTTGTTACTTCCATCTGAAGATGTGGTTCACTATCCTGATTCCCAATTCTGGGAATATAAATTTTATAAATGCCGTCATTTCTTTTAGGAGGTCCTAAATCATATCCAAGTATAGATATATTCTTTTTAGTTACCTTGCCATCCTCGCTCGTTTCTACCGTTGTACAGCCAAACATAAACATAACAGCAAACACAGTCAAAACTAACTGCATAACTCTGCTGCAAATAAATGTTCTTTTATTTAACGGATTATATATTTTCATTTCATCTTTTGAAGCTGTTCACGGCAATGGTTAATTCTCCAATTAATAATATCACTCTTCCATTCCGGCGCTTTCTTTTTGATGTCAAGCAATCCATCCAGAGCTTTTCCATAAAACCTTTTGGCATCACTTATAATTCCACGTTGAAACGCAGAATCACCACTTATTATCAAATAATAAATCGGCACGTATTGACGCTGTAAAGCCTCTGACTTACTCTCATTTCCCGTTTCTTTTACTGCCGCTCTGCGAACATTTCCAACTCCACTTAATTTACGGGTTTTGATTTTTTCTTTTTCATCTCTTTTCTTTATATAATCAACCATTCGTTTCATTCGTGCAGCATCTTCCTGTTCCTTGATACGCGACTCGTCATTTTTAGTCTCAGATACAACTTCCGGAGTTTTCTTCTCTTCTTCTGCTTTCTTTGCTTCCGCTATTTTATTTGCTTCTTCTGTTTCCTTAGCTTCCGCTATTTTATTTGCTTCTTCTGCCTCCTTAGCTTCCTTAGCCTCCTTCGCTTCCTTAGCTTCCCTAGCCTCCTTAGTCTCCTTAGCTTCCTTCGCTTCCTTAGCCTCCTTAGCTTCTATAATTTTGTCGTTAGCAACTGATTTTATATCAGGTTGTATAATTTCTTGTTTCTCAGAAGTTTCCTGAGGTGTAATTATATCATTCAATTCGGAAGCATCGATTGCAAATTCAGATCTATCTTCTTCCTTCTCTTCAGAAACTTCTTTTGTCTTTTCTTTACTGACTTGTGATTCAATTTCTTCTGAAGATACATCAACAGTTTTGTATTCAACTGAAAGTTCTTCATTACCTGTATCAACACTCGAATAATTTTTCTCATTATTATAAGATTGTTCACCATTTTTCTCTTCTATTTGAAAAGTTTCAGGAATGCTGTCAGCCTTCTCAGGTTTAGAAGCAATAAAAGTTTCTTTTTTCGTGTCAATACCGGCATTATCAACTTGTTCAACCGCTTTAGGTTGATGATTTATGTTTGCAGATGCAATTTTTTCAACCTTCTCCTGTTGAATATCAATGTCCACCGGCTTTACCTGTTTAACCATTTTTTGCTGCTGCCACTTTGATTTCCTTTCTTTGTCATGAAGCGATTCTTTAAGATATACTTCTTTCATAATCGAACGAAGTTCTTCCCGCATTTCAGGATCCATATACAATTCTTTAATACGATCGGCATATGCTTTATCAATTTCAGCGTCACTTTTATGTACTGCAGGTTCCGGGTCCTCCGGGATCGTTGTTGCCTCTGGAGCAATTGTTGCAATTTCTGCAGTTGTTGCCGCCGGTTTATCAGTCTCCTGAAAAACTTCATCTGTTTTAGTTTCAATTTGACCGTTTTTTTGCTCAATTTTCATGCGACTTGCAATATCTCTGTTACGTGCAAGCTCCTTTTGATTCTCCAGACGCACCATTTCTACAACTTGCTTCGCTTGAACCGATTTTGCGATTTTCGCATTATTAATTTTATTAATTTTATTTCTTGCACGCATTGCGAAATCGGTATCAGGGTATTGGTCTATAACTTCTCTAAAAGAAATATTAGCCGCCTTTGGCGCGCGGATATTTTCATAATATTCTCCCGTACGGAACAACGAAGCGGCAATTCTATTTCTTAATTTTTGAATATATTTCTGAGCGTTATATACGTTTGGAGATGATGGGAATTGATGGATGAATTGCCTGAATGCCGCAATAGCTTGCGTAGTTGCTGTTTGATCATACTCTTTTTCAGTTGATTGAAGATAATTAACATATCCTAAATTATATGCTGCATCATCAATAAGCTGGGACTCCGGATAATTCTGTATCAACTTTAAAAATTCTTCTTTTGAGGCATAATAATCTTCACGCTTAAGTAATGAGTGGGCAATAGAATACTGAGCTGAAGCTGCTGAATCGCTATAAGGTGCATTTTCAAGAATCTTATTATAAAGTTCTATTGCGATTTTATATCTTTTAAGTTTAAAAAAATCATCGGCAATATTCATCTGATTCTTAGTAATAGTAGAAAGCTTGTTGAAATTTTTATGATTATCCCAAATTTTCTGATATGCTTCAAATGAAGCATATTTATCCCCTAACTCATTTTCGCATTGCGCGATATATTCCCATCCGCGAATTGCATGTTTTGACATGGGAAACTCTTTCTGCATTTTTTTGAATTGTTTCATCGCGGCCTTATAATCCTTGTAGTCATAAGACGCGACACCACGTCGATATATCCCATCAGCAGCTTCTGTTACAGCATCATCTGCAATTAAAATACTGCAAATTGTCATAAGAAAAACTGCAAATAAAATCTGCGCAATTTTGTTTCTGTAATAATGTATTTTCATAATCATATTCTAAAATCCGGCGACTGTCTTAAAAATCTACTTGCCGGATGAAGCTTGTTGCTGAAGATTTGTCGTAACTCCGGTAATCCGCATCAACTTTTCTTTAAGTCCACTGTATGTAGAAGAATAGTAGCTGTTTCCGGCAACTTGTTCCAATTGTTGTATCTCACTTAACGCAGCGTCATACTGTCCCATCGCGTTTAAAACATTTATTAACTCCATCTGTGCCGGAAGTGCTGCGTAGTGATCACGATTGTATAATAAATTTCTTTTTAATAAATTTTCAGCTTCTTTATAATTTTTTTCCGCAACATAACATTTGGTTATTGCCAAATTCGCAGCCGGTACAAGAAAACTTTTTTGATGTTCATTCACAAGCTGCTGAAAATAAGAAATTGCTTTCGTGTAATTTGTACGTTGAACTTCATAAGATCCCAACTGCATTAACGCCGCTGAAGCAGCGAATGTCTCAGGATATTTTTTCACCACTTCGTTTAGAGCTTCAGGTGTTTGAATAAACGCAAGCTCCCGACCGGCTTCTACCGGCAGATTTTTTTCATTTGCATACCAGTTTGCTACTACAACTATTGCTAAAATTACTATTCCTGAATAAAGTGCAATTTTCTTCCAATGCGGTTTTATTTTACCGATTAACTCTACAATTGACTCCGCTATCGGGTCGTGTTTCATTTGTTCTTTATTTAATCCTGACATAATGTTGTTGATTTAGGCTTTAAAACCGTTATTTTATTTATTAAAAATTCTTTACTCATTAATTTAATGCTTCTTTTACTATCTTCTCGGAATTAAAAAAACATTCCCTTATCTCTTCTCCCGTTAATCCTGCTCCACGCGCTATCAGTTCAGCATTTTCCCGCGTGACTAAATCAGACGGGCTGTGTGAGTCGGTATTAATTATCATTTTAGCACCGGCAATTCTTGCCATTTTAAGCACATGCCCGTTTGTATAAGCGTGTCCTTTGCGTGTAGTGATTTCAAGGAAAATTCCTTTTTCCGCTGCTAATGCAGCGTCTTCGGCGCTTAGCAATCCAGGATGAGCTAAAAAATCCGCTCCTCCTAAAATCGCCGCTCTGTTCGTACCGGAAAGCACCGGCTCAATTATTGTTTCACCATGCACACCTACTATTTTAGCACCAAGACTTCTCGCACGATTAATCATTTCAGAAATTAAAACAGGCGGCACATGCGTTATCTCAACACCGGCAACTACTTTAATATCTAAAACCGCATTAAGCTTTTCCGCGCATTTGCTCACACTGGAAATTATAAATTCCAGATTGGCCTCATCAACATGGTCGGTTACTCCAATAGCTCTGTAACCCTTGGCTTCCGCACGGCGAACGAGTTCTGAAACTCCCAGTTCACCATCGCTAAAAAAAGTATGCGTATGTAAACTTATCATATTATCCTGGTATCCTCGACAGGACTCGAACCTGTGGCCTGCGGATTATGAATCCGCCGCTCTATCCACCTGAGCTACGAGGACGAAAAGCGTTTTAAATCTTTTGAATTAATCTTTTACTTATATTCTCATTTATTATACAGATTTCGCCTTTTTTTTGCAAATCATAAAATCAAAAGTAACATAAGCTTCTAGCTTATGGATTATTGGATTGTTGGATTGTTGGAATAATGGATCAATTGACATAAAACGTCGATGGCCATGCGACAAGCGCACGTTATTTCATTAAGTAATTAACAAAATCCGATGCGTGAAAGTAAATTTATGCAAATAAGTACGTGCTTTGGACCCCAAAGCACTTGTTTAGCCAAAAAAGATGCAAATTTTTCGCAATTTATTTTTTATTTATCAGTCATTTCGGGTCGAAATGACGTACTTATCTTTTCGAATAATACCTAAATAAATTACTATTGACGTTATTCTATAAAAATCGTATAATGTTCAAACTTAAACTAATTAATTAACAACAACTAACAGGAGATTTATTATGGTAAAAGAATACGCGGTAAGATACAAAAATAACCCCGTCATTACTAAAAAAGACATGCCGTTTGACGCTGAATGCGTCTTTAACAGCGGCGCGGCTTTGTACAAAGGCGAAGTCAGAATGATTGTTAATTCATGGGACACAAACTGGTCATGCCATTTTATGGTCGGAAAAAGTAAAGACAGAATTAATTTCGAAATCGTTGATAAAGATATCGTTCATCCACCTAAAGAATATCCGTTCGGACTTACAGATGGTTTTTTTGATACCCGCGTTACTTATATGCCGGAAGACGATTATTATTATATTCCGTACAACATGAGTTGTCATCTCGGCGGCAGAATTTTTCTTATGAAAACGAGAGATTTCGAAACTTTTGAAGATGTCGGTTTTATAACCGGTGTCGATCACCGCAATTGCGTTATTTTTCCTGAAAAATTCGAAGGTAGATACGTTCGGCTTGAACGCCCGGCCGGCGAAGGCAAAATAGGCGATATATGGATGGCATTTTCACCGGATTTAATTCATTGGGGAGATCATCAGATTTTTCTGGAAAAAGGCACTAAATATTGGGAAAGTTTGAAAATAGGTCCGGGGGCGCCACCTGTCAAAACTGATAAAGGATGGCTGATAATTTATCACGGATGCCGCGAACACATGAATGGAATGTCATACCACGCCGGTGCTTTGCTGACTGATTTAAATGATCCACGAAAAATTATTGGAAAAATGAACCGTTATCTTATGATACCGGAAATGGAATATGAGTTTTTCGGAAATGTACCGCAGGTAGTTTTCCCGACCGCTGCTATCCCCTATTACGATGAAGACAGATTAGATATTTATTACGGCGCAGCCGACACATGTATTTGTCTCGCCGAAGCAAAACTTTCTGAGCTTGTAGATAAATGTCTCGAAGACGGACCGAAGGAATATAAATATCAGTTCTAAAACTTGCCCCGCCAATGGCGGGGGTCAAAAGTCGAAGGTCAAAAGTTGAAGGTCAACAATAGTGCGGCTATACTTAACTTTCTGCTTTTAACAAATTATTGAAAGAAAGATATTTTTTTTTATTTTTAAATGTTTTTTGTGTCCTTATGTTACTTATGTGGTTAAATAAAAATTAGTGAAATCAATGTTAAAAAATATTTATAGTGTCGGTTCACGACACAAAAACGAATGCTACAACGCTGTAGTCAACACCACCGGAAATTCTAATGCCATCGCTTATTTAAAGGTTGACGGTTACAGAGAATCGTTAATTTATAAAAAATCGCCCGATACGGAAGAAAAAATTGTTTCTGAAAACAGTTATTTTTTATCACCT
>JAUVKG010000219.1 GCA_030596365.1 Chlamydiota bacterium
CATAAGTTCCGAGATACATATCCGGCCAACCATCGTTATTATAATCTCCCCAGGCAATCGCGTTATCAACGTGGGCAGGATAATACATCGCAGTCAATCCAACTTCAGTTGACACATCTTCAAATTTCCCGGGATCCGTTATCGGGTCAGCGAACTTAAAATCATCAACACCAAGCCAGGCATAACCGGTATAAATTTCCGGAGCGTTGTCAACAACTTCAATATAAACTTTTTCACCGATTGCGGAAACCGATTGCAAAAATCTTTGCCCCATTACATTGTGACCCGACGCGTAAACTCTGTCAAGTTCTTCACCGTTAGAAGCGCGGTTTAAAGTTACGTAATTGTAAATATTAGACGCGCCTGCAGGTTGTTTTGAGTGACCGCAAATCAGAAAAGTCACTATCCCGTTTCCGGTTAAAGTAACATTGACGGAACGAATAGTTCCTGTCGCTGTTTCACAAGCGGGATCGGTAACGCTGCTTCCACTCGCCCTCGAAAGTCCGAAATAAATTCCCTGACAATTAAATCCAACTTGTTGCGCCGGCCAATAATCAGTCGTGCTTGGCGCGTCGGCCCAAGCCGTTCCTGAAACTGTCCAGTTAGTATAAGTACCTGTTTCAAAATCCAAGTCTGGTGTCGGCGGTTCTTTTGTTTCCACCTGGAAATCATCAACGCCAAACCAGCTTATCTCCGCGTCAGGACAGTTATCAACAATTTTGATATAAACATTGCTGCCAATGCAGGAAAAATCAGGCCACAAAGTTGCCGAAATAAAATTGCTTGAATTCGGTGGATAAACTCTCGCAAGTTCTGTTCCGTCTGTTTCAAGAATTAAAGAAACATAGTTGCTTCCGTTTGCCGAACCCGCGAATCCGTTTATCAAAAAAGTTACCGCCAAATTTTCTTCGCCGGAAAAAGAAGCAGACCGCAAAACTCCGGTGCTTGTTCCGTCAGAAAAAGTAGAAGCAAAAAATCTACCGTGAAAATCTGAAAAACCTGAAAAGTTTGTAGTTTCCCAGCCGGTTCCTGAAACTGTCCAGTCCTGAAAACTTCCGCGCTCAAAACCACAATTATCGCCAAGAATTAAACTGTTTTCGACAGCTTCAATATCATCGGCGGAAATCCAGGCATTTGTCGTGCCGCTGCCATCATCAACAATTTTCAAATAAACGTCAATATCAATATTAGTGTTGTGCTGCAAAAGTCGGAGCATTGCATAATTCGCGTTCGGCGTCCACACACGGTCGAGTTCCACATCGTCAGAAGCGCGATGCAAACTCACAAAATTATATTCATTTGTGTCACCATTTTCAGACGACCATCCGCCGACAAACATAGAAATTTGTTCATCCGCCGCGAGTAGAAAAACTTTTGAATGCAAAACGCCGACAAGCGAATTATCAAAAATACCATCGCTATCATACCCGCTGTTCGCGTATTGCGCTCCGTCTTTCGGCATATTAAATTCCGGGATTTTTCGGGGAATGATCCCAAAAGCGCCGTTGCCTGAAACTGTCCAGCCGGTGTAATTATAATACTCAAAACTTCCGTTAATAACAGCTCCGGGCGTGGGCAGCGCGATAGCAAGCCCGTCAAAGCTGCGATAAGGCGGGGTTCCCGGGATACCAACCGTAGAAATCTCGGCTGTTTCGGTATCAACAATAATCAACTCGCGTCTGCTTTGTGATTTCGCGCCCCAATAAAGCGTATCGTGAAAATCATCAAATTCCAGGCCTTGCTCATAAGACTGATGTAAAACACCAAGCCAATCCCAGTTAAGTCTGCCAATATGAGTTGAGTCACCGGTTTCTATATCAATTTTATAAAGGTTCGCGTCTTTAAAAGCAACTTCTACCGCGTACATTTCGTTATGCCGGTTTATAGCGATCGCGGCTGTAATTCCTATATTTTTAATTTCTCTTAAAAAAGTTGCTTCGCCGGTAGATGGATTTACAGTATAAAGATGCGCCAGGTAAGTAACGGCGTAAACAGTTCCGTCACGCGCGATGGTCATGTCCGTCCAGTATCCACCGCGATTTGGAATACAAGGACCGATGTAATTTATATCGGCGGAAGGTGTTGTGCTGAAAGTTACAAATTGATTTGTGCCGGTAATTATAGCGTAAATTTTAGAAAAATCATTAGTAAGAAAATCCGCGCTAAAAACTTTGTTGGAATATATATCCCCGTATTTCCCGTCTAACAGAGCTTCCCAGTAAGGATGCTCTACTCGCGTGGCATTAAAATAAGAAAGATAATGTGGAGAAACATAAACCGAAAACGCGTAAAGCGGAATGTTGGAAAGGCAATGTGTTACAAGTTCCGCGCTGCCGGTTATAGAAAAGTCCGAACTCACGACTTCAAATATTGAGGTGACAACAGCGCCGTATTGCACTGTTTGCGGCAACGTAACAGTTACAGAAATATTTGTTGATCCTTCGTTTGTTAAAATTCCTGTTTCCGCCGGCCCGGAAATATTCCAATCGCTTTCATAATTTAAATTAAAATTATCGTTTGTTCCGGTAAAATTTTTGAGATTAATTTTATAAACTGCCGGGTCATAATAGCTTGTATAAAGGTCATATTTTTCCGCTTCAATTTCAATTCTCTTCACATTATCATAAACCTGAACATAATCCAAAGCGCAAAAAGCGTTAGGAACCCATTCAACTAAAGGCCCTACATAAATGAATTGAATAACGACCTCGCTTTTTCCACCACAATAAGAAATATCGGCAATCGCTTTTCTCCAGGGGTCAAGTTTAGAAGTTTGCTGTTCACCGGAAATCAGAACAAGATTGCTCCATGAACCATCAAAAACATTCAGGAACAGATCTCCCATTTCATCGCCGTACATAAAATATCTGAAAGAGAGTTCCGGAGAAGTAACGGAAGAAAAATCACAGGTTAAAGTCAGATAATGATTTTCCATAACTATAATCGATATCGGCCATGAGAAAGCATAAACATACTTTTCTCCTTTGTAAGCGCTCGATGGTCCGCTCTGTCCCGGCGATGCAGAACCGGATTTATTTTCCCAATGCGGAAACATTATTATTTCGGAAGAAGCATTAGTGTAAGGATTATAACCAACCGCCCAGTCACCGTATCCGGTTTCAAAACTTTCGGTGTAAGGGAAGGAACTGACAGTACCGCAGTCTGCGGAACCGGATATTAAAGCGATAATCGCGAGAGAAATAATAGTTAGTTGTTTCATAATGTTAAGTTTTTCGTAAGTTAGGAAATTCATTCCGATACGCTTTGTTATCGGAATGAATTTATAATAGGTGTATAAGTGTGTGATTCGGGTGTAAGTTAAATGACCACTGTGTTGCAGCATGAGAAACTAATATCATAAAAGTAGTAACTAATGAATACAGTAAAATCATAAATTTAGCTAAAAGGTTATAAATTTATTTCTTATTTTTCCTGAGAAAAATAAAAAAGAAATTTCCTATGATAAATAATAAATAAAAACCCGGTTCCGGGATTGATGTGAACTTTGTCAGACATAAATCTTCCGAACCAATATGTGTCTGCCCGCCAAACACGCCTTTTGTATTTCCGGTAACAAAAATATTCCCTGAATTATCTGAAGCAACTCCAAAACCCATATCTCCTAAAGTCGAACCCCAGATTTTTGTCCAGTATTTATCGCCATTACCATTAAATTTTGTCAGGCATAAATCAAAACCACCATTATTAGTTTGCCCGTCAAATTCGCCAAGGGTATAACCGGCAAGATAGATATTTCCAAAATCATCAACATTTAAGCTCATACCGACATCCCAGGGTTCGGAACCCCAAATTCGCGTCCATTGTTTTCCACCGTTACTGTCAAATTTTATCAGACATAAATCTCCATTGCCGACGTTCGATTGTCCATCAAAAGTTCCTTGCGAAAAGCCGCCGACATACACATTGCCGGAGTTGTCGATAGCAACACCATTTCCGATATCTTCAGCAATTGAGCCAAGAATTCTCGTCCATAAATTAGAGCCTGAATTATCAAATTTCAGCAAACAGAAATCTTTGTCGCCATTATTCGTTTGCCCGTCAAAATCGCCCAAAGTGTGACCCGTGACATAAACATTTCCGGAGTTATCAATACAAATATCATTAGCAATATCTTCCAAATCCGAACCACGAATTTTTGTCCATAATTTTGTGCCGTCGCTATCAAACTTTGTCAGAAAAATATCTCTGTCCCCGGCGTTTGTCTGACCATCAAAAGCGCCAAAAGTATAACCTGTAACAAAAACATTTCCGGAACTGTCAACAGCAACACCATTACCGAATTCCGCTTGTGAAGATCCCCAAATTCTCGACCATAGATCTGTGCCGCCGTCGTTAAATTTTAACAGCCAGGCATCTTGCCCGGCATTGTGCCCGGCAACAAGAATGTTGTCATTGCCGTCAATAGCAACACTTAAGCCTTTGTCGTGCCCACCGCCATTATTACGGATTCTTGACCAGATTCTGTTGCCGTTTTTGTCAAACTTTGTAAGGAACAAATCATCTGCAACGCTATGGCTTTGCCCGTCAAACGGGCCGTAAGCATATCCGGTAACATAAATATTCCCGCTGCTGTCAACCGCAACATCTTTGCCGTAATCATCCTCAACAGAACCCCAGATTCGTGACCAGTCAGTTGTCGCGCCTGCAACCGCAAAAGCGAAGCAAGCGAAGATTGTAAAAAACATTATTTTTTTTGAAAGGTGGAAAAGTTGGAAAGTGCGAAGGTAGGAAAGTACACTTTTGAAGAAAGAAGAAGGCGAAAAAAACAAGTTGGTTATAACGTCAAACGCCGAGCAAACGATTACAAAAGAAAAAAGTTTCATATAGTCTTGTTAGTTGTATTACTATTGTATTATACTAAAAAAGAAAAATGTAAACTATAACAAAATAACTCGTTTTAACACTATTTGTGCACACTCCGGATTATCGCAGTAAGCAGTTTCAAATTTAAATTTTTCATAGTTGAAAAGGATGGATTAATGGATTAATGGTTGTTGGAGTCCACGCTTTAGCGTGTCTTATTGGAACCCACACTTTAGCGTAAAATTTTCAGTCATCATTTTATGTCGTTTGTATTCAATACTATCGTAGCAGATGCATCGGGATTTTAGTTTTAAAAAAGAATAAAATTCACACACTAAAGCGTGGACTCCTACAACAAAGTCACAGCGACGGCGTTTCCGCCGCCGCTGCACTAACCCAATCAACTTTAAACAAAGGAGAAAGTTGATCTAAATGAATTGGTGCAAACAAAAAACACCAATTCACGTTTGGAAGGTCGCCGCTGCGCCCGGAGAGTTTCGGGTCTACGGCGACCTATTTTCATTGTGAGTT
>JAUVKG010000188.1 GCA_030596365.1 Chlamydiota bacterium
TTACAGGGCTTGAAAATGGTGGGCCCAGTAGGACTTGAACCTACGACACACGGATTATGAGTCCGTTGCTCTAACCAACTGAGCTATGGGCCCCCTTAAATCGGTAATCGGTAATTTTACCACGCGACTCGCGTGGCGGTACTCGGTAACAGGTTATTGCGTATAAATAATATCAAAATTGCTTTTTAATTGCAATAACTAGCAGAAAGAAGTGGAAGGCGGGAAGGTGGGAAGGTGGGAAGGTTGGAAGATGTGAAGGTTGGAAGGTTGGAAGGCTGGAAAGTTGGAAGGTTGGAAAGTTGGAAGGTTGGAAGGTTGGAAGGTTGGAAGGTTGGAAGGTTTAAAAACCTGTTTCTCCCATAACTCCCATATTTCCCATAACTCCTATTCATGTAAAGGCAGGTTTCTTCACTTAAAAATTATCAGTTTCATTAAAACTATTTAATTCGTTTTTACCAAAAAAAAGCGGCGGAAAAATTCCCGCCGCCTTTTTTATATTTTTGCTTGACCCCTTAGCCAAATTAATACGCGAAAAGTAATTCGCTGTACTTAGGTAATGGCCATTTTTCATCATCTACTTCTATTTCAAGTCCATCACAGGCAGCTCTTACCGCATCCATATATTTAATCATATCAGATGTTTTCCCGGCAACAATTGCTTTATCTAAAAGCGCAATCGCTTTTGTTGCTTCATCAGCATATTTGCCAATTTTAGTTAATTTAGCTTTTGCTGCTGCCTGTCCTGCTTTTACACCGATGTCTGTCAGCGATGCAACTGTATCAGCAAGTTCTGTAAGTTGTTCGAGAGCGACTGGCAGAAGCATAGTTTTAGCGATATCTGAAGTAAGTTTTGCTTCTACATCAATAATCATGTCATATTGTTCTTTATAAACTTCGTATCTTGAAAGAACTTCAACTTTGCTTAGAATATTATATTTACCAAAAAGGTCAATACTCTTTTTGCTAATGAGGGCTTTTAATGCTTCCGGAGTTTTCTCCAGATTAGGGAGTCCGCGTTTTTTAGCTTCTATAAGCCATTCTTCTGTATATCCGTCACCATTAAAGAGGACTTTTTTATGTTTTTTAACAATATCACTAAGGATTTTCTGAAGAGTTTTATTGAAATCAGCTTTCTTAGCTTTTTCAAGCTTGGTCGCTATTTCATCCAATACTTCTGAAATTGCCGTGTTTAACACAACGTTAGGTCCTGAACAAGACTGTTGCGAACCAACCGCGCGAAACTCAAATTTGTTTCCGGTAAATGCAAATGGACTCGTTCTGTTACGGTCGGTAACATCTTTAGGCAGTTCCGGCATTGAATCAACTCCAATATTTAATACGTCCTGGGATTTAGAAGATTTAGCACCGCCTTTTTCAATCTGATTAATTATATCTGTCAACTGCTCGCCAAGAAAAATTGATACAATCGCCGGAGGGGCCTCATTAGCGCCAAGGCGGTGATCATTTCCGGCAGTTGCAACTGTTGCGCGTAACAGATCAGCGTAAGTATCAACAGCTTTAATAATTGCGCAGATAAAAGTCAGGAATATTGCATTTTCATGTGGAGTTTTTCCCGGTTCAAGCAAGTTTTTGCCTTTTGGAGTAGCGATAGACCAGTTATTATGTTTACCGTTACCGTTAATTCCCGCGAAAGGTTTTTCGTGAAGAAGAGCCACCAAACCGTGCCTGTCAGCAACTGCTCTTAAAATCTCCATTACCATCATATTGTGGTCAGTAGCAAGATTTAGTGTTTCGTAAACACAAGCAATCTCAAATTCCGCAGGGGCAACTTCGTTATGACGGGTCTTTGCAGGAATGGCGAGCTTCCAAAGTTCTTTGTCCACTTCTTCCATACAGGCGATAATTCTTGACTTAATAGCGCCAAAATAATGGTCATCCATTTGTTGATGCTTTGCCGGAACATTACCGAATAAAGTACGGCCGGCCTGAATTAAATCAGGACGCGCGAGTGAAAGTTCTTTATCAACAAGAAAATATTCCTGTTCGGCGCCGAGAGTAGTAAGCGCCATACCGTCGCTGTCTTTTCCAAAGCAAGCGAGAACACGTTTAGCCTGTTTTGATATAGCCTGCATAGATCTAAGCAGAGGTGTTTTTTTATCAAGCGCTTCTCCTGTGTAAGAACAGAAAGCTGTAGGAATACAAAGAGTAGCGCCTGCTCGTGATCTTTTAATAAATGCCGGACTTGTCGGATCCCAGGCTGTATATCCGCGGGCTTCAAATGTAGCTCTTATTCCGCCGCTCGGAAAACTTGACGCATCAGGTTCTCCCTGTACAAGTTCTTTGCCGGAAAAGTTCAAAATAACTCCGCCTTCGCCATCAGGATCAATAAAAGAATCATGTTTTTCGGCGGTAGAACCTGTTAATGGCTGGAACCAGTGAGTGTAATGAGTAGCGCCTTTAGCGATTGCCCAGTTTTTCATAGCTCCTGCAACGACGTCAGCGATATCGTTTTCAAGAATTTTACCTTTTCTAATAGTAGCGCTGAGTTTTTTATAGATAGCTTTAGGCAAAACTTTTTTCATAGTTTTAAGCGTAAAAGCATTTTCGCCATAGATGTCCCCGATATTTACCGACTCGGTAAATTCAAGGTCCGGATTTCTTGCCGCGATGCTGGCAACGGCATTTTTTCTGATAATACTGCTCATAATTTTCCTTTTTTGTTATTTATTTATTTAATTATATTCTATATTAATTATAAAAGTTTATATTATATAGCAATAATTATGCCAATAACTTTGTCATGCATTGAGTTGTGCTGCATTTGCAAGCGATAATATACCAAAAGTAAAACAGGAGCGTAACAAATGTATGCTCGAACTCATATCCAATGTTAGTTAGCCACATTTCTAAACGATATTTCATATTATATGTAAAATTTGCTTTCAAAGCAAATATATGTCGCTTCGTATCCACTATAATGTAGGGTTTCATCCGCAAAGCTACATTTTCGTAGGTTTTGGAGCTTGCGTCAATTTTTTAACCACACAAAACTAATTTTAAATTCATCACAACGGGATGAATTTTCTCAGCTTACTGTTGACACTATTATTCTCTTTTGATAAAATTAAAAAAGAAAAATATTTATTCGTAACTTAATTTAAATAGATTATATTATGTGGCTCTTTCCTTTAATTTGTATGGGTGCTCTCGGTATCGCTTTCGGTGCAGGACTGGCTTATGCCTCAAAAAAATTCGCTGTTGAAATTGACCCTAAAGTAGAAGCTTTGACAAATATTCTGCCGGGAGCAAATTGCGGCGCATGCGGTTATCCCGGCTGTTCGGGTTACGCTTCTGCCGTTGCATCCGGTGAAGCCGAACCTAATTTATGTTCTCCGGGCGGTGCGGAAACGATAGATAAAATAGCTGAAATTCTTGGCGTTGAAGTTACATCGGCAGAACCAAAAACCGCTTTTATTAATTGCGCGGGTGCAAAAGACGCGGTAAAAGATTCAATTTATGCCGGAGTACAGTCATGCGCTCTTGCGGCTTTGATTAGCAAAGGGCCTCACGCGTGTAAAAATGCCTGCCTTATGATGGGCGATTGCATGGATGTATGTCAGTTCGACGCAATTACCTGGTCACCGGGTCAAATCCCTGTTATAATTGAAGAGAAATGCACCGCATGCGGTAAATGCGTGCAAATTTGCGCAAAAGGTATTATCAAAATGAGACCGAAATCAAAACGCGTTCTCGTTTTATGTTCCTCGGAAGATAAAGGCGGTGCGGCGAGAAAAGCTTGTAAAGTCGCTTGTATTGCCTGTACGAAATGCGTTAAAGAGTGTCCTGTAGATGCTATCAGAATTGAAAATAATCATGCGATAATTGATACTGAAAAATGTATTTTATGCGGCAAATGCGTTCCTGTTTGTCCTACAAACGCGATATGGGACGGTCGTCCTCCGAAAAAGACTGCAAAAAGCAACAATGTTGTAATTAATGAAGTTTTAAACTCATAACACAAAATAATAATGAAAGAAATTACACCTGAAAATCAATTTCACGACACGCTTTTTAAATTGTCTGAGCAATTACAAAAAGTAGAGTCTGTTTCTATTGACGATAAAACTTTAAAGTTACTCGAATCAGTTAAAGAAAAAACTCAACATTTAGTCGAAGAAACTAAACACTCTGATACAGATTCTACTTTCGCTGATGCGGTTGAACATTTTGAAGATACACATCCTGATTTGACAGCTACATTAAGAGATGTGATTAATATGCTTAACAATATTGGAATATAGTTGGGAAGAAGTTATTGGTTATTAGTGAATGGTGAGTAGTCAAGTCGTGAGTAGTGAGTCGTGAATAGTCAAGTCGTGAGTAGTCAAGTCGTGAGTCGTGAAAGGTCGGAATATCTTTGACTTTTGATCTTAGACTTTTAACTTTTAACTTTTGACCCCCGCCTGTGGCGGGGTATTTTTATTTGGTGCCGAAGAAAGGACTCGAACCTTCACAGGGTTGCCCCCACTGCGACCTGAACGCAGCGCGTCTACCAATTCCGCCACTTCGGCAATATATTATATAGTGACTGACCGAAAAGCTCAAAATTTGCATCTTTGACCGATAAATCGGCGATGCCTCTTTTGGCGTCATGATTCTTAAAATCCTTTATCCATGCCCCAACCGGAACGTCCGGTTCGAGATAAGATGAACGCAGGATTTTAAGAATCCTACCATCCAAAATAAGCTTCGTCCAAAAAATGAGGTTTTCGGTCAGGCACTATATAGCGTAAGTATTATACAAAACTGTCTTTTGAGTTGCAAGATGGAAATAGGGAATGGAATGATGGAATGATGGATTAATGGATTGATGGAGTAAGTCGCGTTTCCCAGTGCAAGCAAGCGTCTAATCAAAAACTCCTAATAAAGTAATGCACCCAACGTGATCATCCACGGCTCCACTATTCCACTATTCCACTATTCCATTATTCCATTATTCCATTACTTCACCTAACTAAGTAACGAAGCAACGCGCAAAACGCGATCATACTGAATATCATCCCGGCTTCCGGTATTACATCTATTGAAAATTCTTTTGAAGCATCCCAGATTTTATCTTTGGCACCAATTGTGAAAATACTTTGTCCGGCTGTTGTTGGTGTACCGTTAAGAAGTCCGTTTGCGTTTAGAATTAAACCTGCCGGCAGAGTTCCCGCGACAAGTTCCCAGGTCGTTTGTCCCGAAAAATTTGTTGCTGAAAATGTATGAGAATACGAAACGCCGACATTCCCGTTCAGAAGATTAGTATCTGTAATACTTATAAGTTCGACGTCCTTTGGCAAAAGAAAAGCTGAATCAATTTCTACAGTTGTGCCCACACCACCACCCGGGTCTATTCTAACACCTCCAATATAACCGTTCCATTTTGTCATTGATGTAAGATCTAAATCAATATTATGCCATTTAGCGTCTTGCGGCAAAGTGAAATTTATTGATTCGTGTCCACCACTTTTTGGGAAACAAAAAAACTGAGAGATATTTCCTCCGCCAGCCGGACTCATTTTTATCTTGCATAAAAATCTTGTGTACAATTCAGCGTTAATTCCTCTGTCATTGCCGCTGGTAAAATTAACATACGGGTCATACGGTGTTGAGTTTGTTGTTAAAGCAAACCAAACACCATCAAAAACAAACGGTGTGTCAAAACAATTTGCATTCCAAATATCTTCAGTTGTATTAAAAGTCCAGGGCCTTATAAAAACAGGCATCGGATTTTCCCATGAAGAAATGGTTCCACCGGAATCTTCCGCGCGAATGCGCCACCAGTAAAAACCGTCAAGTAAAGAATTCCCATTATAAATATTTGTTTTGGAAGTCAGTCCGGAAACCGAATAAATAATATCTGTAAAATCAAAATCTGTAGCCAGTTCAATAGAATAAGTTATTTCTGAAAAATCGGGTTCTATTGGCGCATCCCATAAAAAAATCAAATTGGGAGAATTGACAATAAAGTCGGAATTAGCAATTCGCGGCGGCAAAAGTTCCG
>JAUVKG010000377.1 GCA_030596365.1 Chlamydiota bacterium
CCACATCTGCGGGATCAGCAAGATTTACAGAGTGGGTATAAACTTTAGTATTATTGATACCGGAGTCTGCATCGCCTGTAAACAATGTCGTTGTAATAGCACTACCGGAAGATGTCATAACTTTTAAGTTATCAAGATTAATATTTGCTTGACCAACTTGAAGATTTATATAATTGTTTGCAAAACCACCGGGATTGGTAAGAATATACATGTTAGCACCCAGAGATTGAAGCGGGTATGCTTTATCGTTAATAAACAATGCAATTTGACCATCTCCGGAGCCGGCAAAATCTACTTGAGATACAACTATCTTTACTTTTACTTTCTGATTAACAGAAACTTTCAGATCATTAAAATTATCATTAATTAGTGCCGTACCGTTATTTAAATAAACTTTTAAATGCCCCTGTTGATAAATTCTGACTGTAAGTCCTGGATTTCCACTCTCCGGCCATAACCATGCGCCATCTGTTCCGATAGATATCTGAGCCGAATGAGTATTATCAACACCATCAATTCTGTCAATCTCGACTTCAACTGAAAAATCGCCGGATTCAGTAAAATTATGACTGGCAATGTTAAGATGCGATACAACACCTATACCCGCTAATATATTGAGTTTTCCGGCGTTTGGTCCGGCATTAGTTACCGTAAACGGTCCGTTTGCCATCCCGTACGGTACAGGGGCTGCGGTGCCTGACTGTCTGATGGTATATTCGAAGTTCGCATCTCCACCGCCTGATACGGTGTATGGATCCTCGAATAGTGTTGTTGCACTAACTGTAAAAACGAGTGTAGCAACGGTAAGTAAGGTTAACGCGAGTTTGTTCATTATGTTCTCCATTAGTTTTCTTTGGTTCTGTCAAATAAAATAAATACTAACAACATTATTAAAATTAAGTTATTTTTTCATAAATTTTTTCTTAATATAAAACGGACGAACTTGATCGAATCTATTTCATAAGTTCCGTTTCCAATTGAAGGATCCAGACGTATTTTATTAATTACTCCAACCGGATTAATTTTAATTTTATATTCATGCCATTTTCCATCATGTATTTGAGGAAAATGTATGCTTCGCGCAAGATTTAACACTGGTGCGTCTTCAGTTGCCCAGAAAAGTTGCCCATTGCCTTTCGATGTGCTTTTCGCGCGAATAATAATTTCCAATCGATCGCTTGAAGGGATATTTATTTTTACCGGTATGCTAAAATATGGATCATCATCAAGTATCTTTACAATCAAATTGCCATCTTTAACTGATAATGCACATTGATGCATATCTTTGCAGCCTTCAATACTATTTTCAAAATCCAAAATTTTCCTATTGAACTTTTCTGCAATTATAATTGATTGAGAAAACGGCACATTAAAATAAGTGTGATTTCTTCCGGTAAATTTTACTTCTCCCACAATGAGCATAGGCTTAATGTTCTTTACTTTCAATGGCTTGTCAGCTTTTAGCGACACATCAATTATACGGCAGCTTTCAGGACTAAGATTGATATCGAATGTTGAAGGTTCAGCCACAATTCCTTTAATCGGTTCTAAAGCTGCCTTTACGTGCATAGAAAATTTGCTGTGATTAACAAAAATCAAAGGTGTTTTTACGGACTCAAATATGTCGCTGTCAGTCGTAATAACATCGCAATCAATAATTTGGTTTGGACGTGTTACTTTTGTTTTGAATTTTTTTATGGCTTCTTCACAAATTTCCGCGTCACCAATGCCATCAAGCAAAATATTTGCAATTACCGGCTTGTTATCTCTCATTGTAACCCAGGCAATATGGTCCATTTCGCCTATTGATGTGCCGCGTAATTTGTTTACTCCACCTGCCGTTGCCAACACAAAATAATCGCGTCCTAAACGCTGCTCATATTTATACGTATGAGTATGTCCAGCAAAAACTGTATAGGATTGATCTTGCAACATCTCTTCTATATCTTTAAAGCCATTGGTTATATCCGCAGACGTCCACATTGGTCGGTGCATAAACACAAAAGTCCACCGTACATCTTTATTTTCTTTTAGTGCTTTACGAAAATATCCAATCTGTTCAGCACTAATACCGGCTGCTCCCGGAGGAGGGTTAGGAGGGTCTTCGGTGTCAAGCACCAGGAAAAGCACGTTATTATAAACGAAGTGATAATACAGCTTCCCAAATCGGCGCTCCCAAATTTTTAACATTTTATTATTGGCAAGGTCATGATTCCCACAAGCATAAAAAAACGGCATTTGTAATTCGTTTACAAAATTATCAAACTCTTCCCATTGATCTTCGTAAGTATGAGCCTCTTCACTATAACCCTCTATAAGGTCACCTATGCAGACTACAAATTCCGGCTGCAATAAATTAATTTTACGCACAGCATTTTCAAATACACCTGGACGCTCGTTGCCTGTGCGATCAGGCACAACCACAAATTGGAATTTACCCGGCTGATTATTTGCTTTCAAATGTGTCCATGGATTGCTATTGCTATTTACCTGAACATTAAAAACAGTATTAGCCAATCCGGAATTAACCATTAATAAAGCCGGTATAATTCCAATCATTCCAATTTTTACAATAAAATTTGTTTTCATATTGCCACTTCATTATTCGTTACAAGTATTAATATAATACGTTTTCAAGCAATATATTTCAATAATAAAACGCTCGAATTTTAATACATTTCGCTCATTTATTATTTAATGATTTAACGATTTTCAATCGTAAAATAATAAAAGCGCCTGAAGATTTCTCTCCAGACGCTTTTTTTCAACTAACCAACTAACAAATTAGAATTTGCGTTTTAGTAATGCTGCTGCACCAAGAAGTAAAAATCCTATGAACACAGGTTCAGGAATAACCTCTTCATTGCTGAAAGCATAAAATCCCCATGGTTCTGTGATAGGCGTTGTCGAAACAGAAAAAACACCTTCTGCATTTGCTGTATACTGGCAGGCCATAAGCTGACCGTTAAGCGCGCCAACATCGTCCTGGTCAACATCAGTTATAACAGCTCCGTCACTTGTTGCCATGTATGATCTGCGGCCACCTTCAGCTTCAAAGGCCATGCTATATAGTGTTAAAATATATTGCTGGCCAGGAATAAGTCCGGTAAGAGTTAGCGAACCGGCTCCATTTTGATCGGAATACCAGACGTTTGTTAATATATCTCTACTTGCAGGAGTCACATTTGGATAAATACCGTAAATTTCGTGAATTGGAAGAGGACCCAAAAGCGGAACAGCATTA
>JAUVKG010000273.1 GCA_030596365.1 Chlamydiota bacterium
AAAGAAGAAGTGCTTGAGCGACAGAGTGTTGATTTAAAAAGAATCGCTAATAAAATCAAGCGCAGCATAGAAATGATAAGTCGTGATAAGAACATGACACTTGTTTTTGATTTAAAACCGATTCTTTATCTTGACCGGACACAAGTAACAGATTTAACAGATAAAGTAATAGAATCATTAAACAAAGATTACGAAGAGGAAAAGCAAAAACTTCGCCAGAAAATGCCTCTGCCAAAAAGAATTAAGTGATTTTAGATTTTAAATTTTTGATTTTAGATTTTTGGTGTCAGGATTACCAATTACAAACTATTAACTATTAACTATTAACTAATATCGTGGATATTCCATTATCAGAAATAGCAAAGTTACTTGAATCAGAACTCATCGGAGACGGTTCCGTACAAATAAAAACAATCAGCGGCGTGAATGAAGCTGAAGAAGGTCATATGACTTTTATTGTTGACCCGAAGTTTCTTTCAGCTTTGAAAAAAACCAAAGCTTCCGCTGTTCTTATCAGAGCAGATATTAAATGCGAAACCGATATTCCTCAAATACGCGTAAAAGATCCGCGTAAAGCTTTTAAAATCTTAGCCGATGCTTTAGCTCCACCGCCAATTGAATTTCCTCCCGGAATTCATCCAACAGCAATTATTGCCGATGACGCGATTCTCGGCGACAACATTTCCGTTCAGCCTTACGTTGTAATTGAAGCAGGTGTTACAATTGGAAACAACTGTATTGTCGGCGCACATTCATACATAGGCCATTACACCACTCTCGGCAATAATGTAAAATTATATCCCCGCGTTACAATTCGTGAAAGAATTACTATTGGCAACAATGTTATTATACATCCGGGAGTTGTAATCGGCGCTGATGGTTTTGGTTATGATAAAGTTGATGACAAATATGTTAAAATCCCCCAAATCGGTGGAGTCATTATTGAAGATGATGTCGAAATCGGAGGAAACTCTACTATCGATCGCGCAAGATTTGATAATACAATAATTCATCGCGGAACAAAAATTGATAATATTGTTCATGTTGGACATAATGTTGAAGTTGGTGAAGATTCTATCTTATGCGGACAATCAGGTGTGGCAGGTTCTGCAAAATTAGGTAAACGGGTCGTTCTAGCCGGGCAGGCAGGCATCAATACTCATGTCAAAGTGTGCGACGATGTTATTTTCGGAGCGCAGGTAGGAGTTCCAAACGATATAAATAAACCGGGCTTCTATATGGATACACCGGCAAAACCACACATGGAAGTAAAGCGCCGTTGGGCTCAAAGACGTTTAGTAAGCGAAGCTCTGAAAACAATTAAAAAACTTGAAAAACGCCTTAATGAACTTACCGGCGAAAAATTATAAATATGTATAAACAGGCTACAATAGATAAATCGGTGAAACTTAGCGGGATCGGCCTGCATTCCGGTGAACTTACAACTTTACAGTTCCTACCTGCCGAAATAAATACCGGCGTAGTTTTTAGACGAATTGACCTCCCGGGCAAACCTGAGATTCCAGCACTTATAACCTCTGTTGTAAATACACAGCGAAGTACAACTATCGGAATTGGCAATGCGTATGTTCAAACTGTTGAACATATTCTTGCCACACTTCAATGTCTTGAAATTGATAATGTTATAATTGAAGTTGACGCTCCGGAAACACCGTTAACCGATGGTTCAGGAAAGCAGTTTATCGAAGTAATAAATTCCGCAGGGCGCGTTGAGCAGAATGCAGAGTCTGATTATATTGAAATTGCCGCACCGATAGCTGTAGACGCAGATGGAATGACTCTTTGCATTCTCCCATCCGATGAATATAAAATATCCTACACAATGAATTACAAACATCCGGTAGTAGGAACCCAATTTCATAGTTTCATTATTGACCGTGATACATTTATAGATGAAATAGGTCCCGCAAGAACTTTTGCGATGTACGATGAACTTGAACAACTTTTTAAAAACGGCCTGATAAAAGGCGGAAGTTTAGATAACGCGATTGTCGTAACCGACCAGGCAATTCTTTCCAAGGAAGGTCTTCGATATAAAGATGAATTTGTCAGACACAAAATCATGGATATAATTGGCGATTTATCTCTGGTCGGAAAGCGGTTACGCGCTCATGTTGTTGCAATCCGTTCAGGGCATACTTTTAATTTTAAACTTGCGCAAGCAATAGATAATTCTATAACAAAACAAGGAATTAAAGAATGAATGAAGAAACAAAAATATTGTCATATGATGTTAATCAAATAATGGATATCATTCCTCATCGTCCTCCTTTTTTACTAATTGACAAAGTAACAGGAACCGATTCTAAAACTTTCGTTGAGGCAATTAAAAATGTGACGGTTAACGAACCGTTCTTTAAAGGTCATTTCCCATTGGCTCCTATAATGCCGGGCGTTTTAATTATCGAAGCAGCTGCTCAGGCAGCTGCAATATTAGTTATGACTGCACCGCAGTGTAAAGGTAAAATACCTTTCTTTATGAGCATTGATAAAGTGAAATTTCGCAAACCGGTTGTTCCGGGAGATCAAATCCATATAAGAATTGACGTGATTCGCTTGCGGGAATCAACCGGTAAAGCAGAGGCTGTTATGAAAGTTGGTGATAAAGTTGTTGCCGAAGCAATTCTGACATTCGTAATTGCAGATCCACCAAAAAACGATTAATTATGGCTAATATTCATTCAACTGCTGTTATTGACTCCACTGCGAAAATTGGAAACAATGTAAGTATCGGCGCTTATTCAGTTATAGGTCCCGATGTTACAATCGGCAATGATACAATTTTAAAATCGCACGTTGTTGTTGAAGGCAGAACTTCTATTGGCGAACGTTGTGAGATATTTCCTTTTGCTTCCATTGGTCAAAAAACTCAAGACCTGAAATTTAAAGGTGGAAATACATATCTCGAAATTGGAAACGATAACACAATAAGAGAATTTGTTACAATTAATACCGCAACAGAAAACGGCGGTAAAACTATTGTCGGTAATAACAATCATATTATGGCGTATTGCCATATCGCTCATAACTGTGTTCTCGGAAACCATATTATTATGTCAAATCTCGCAACTCTCGCCGGACATATTATCATTGAAGATTATGTCGTCATAGGCGGAATGGGAGGAATTCATCAATTCTGTAAAATCGGCAAAATGGCAATGGTTGGCGCTTGCACAAAAATAAATCAGGATGTTGTTCCATACACAATTGTAGAAGGTAATCCCGCAAGGACGTGTGGATTGAACCTCATTCGTTTGAAACGACTTGGTATTGATTCGGAAACTTTGAGTGATGTAAAAAAATCTTACAGCCTTGTTTTCAGAAAACAATTAAAAGCAAAAGATGCTGTAGAAAAAATACGCGCTGAACTTGCTAGTTGTTCAGAAGCGCTCAACATTGCAGATTTTGTCGCAGAAAGCCAACGTGGAATTCAAAGATAAAAGTTAGACCTTGGATGCTGGATGCTGGATACTGGATACTGGATGCTGGATACCGGATGCTGGATACCGGATGCTGGATACTGGATGCTGGATGCTGGATACCGGATGCTGGTTCTTAAACTCCCCTCCTTACAAAGGAGGGGTGCCCGAAGGGCGGGGTGGTTCTTTGACCTTTTACGATTGATTTAATTATTGAAAATTCAATAACTCAAAATGGAGTATAAAAAATGAAAACAAGCACCTGCTTAATTATACTATTCACAATTGTTTGTTTCTGTGCAACTCCAACTCATGCTAAAAAAAATTCACTAAAAAAAACGCAGAGTAAAATACTTACCGGAGAAGCTTTAAAGGCATGTTTACAAAACACTTTTAACAGACGAATGAAATTAACTTCTATTTCTGAAATTGATAGCAATGCAGTCGCCACCTTCCGCGACAAAGTAAAAAAAACAGAATCGAAAGTAAAAATCGGAGAAAATATTCCAAATAGTTCAGCAAAAGTAGCTGCAATTTATACCGGCAAAAACACCGTTACCATTGAAGAAAAAAAGCAAAGATTTGTTGTTCCGCTACGAGTTTATCAAGAAGAACTACCACCATCAAATCTTAAAAAATTTGATTTGGTAAAGTTAAATTTCGAACAGACTGATATTCGTTCTGTTCTTCTTTTTCTTTCTGAACTTACCGGGGAAAATCTTATTATTGATAATATTGTCAGAGGAGATGTTACAGTCATTTCTCCCTCAAGAATAACTCAAAATGAAGCAATTAAAATTATTTATTCTGTTCTTAAAATGAACGGTTTTACCATTGTAAGAAATGGTAAAACCGCTGAAGTCATCCGATCAGGTGAGGCAATATATTACCCAATAACAACGTCAACAAAGCCTGTTAAAGAAAATGAAGTAAATGATTTAATTCGTGCGCAAATGATATTTCCAAAATATATTCCCGCATATAAAATTGAGGAATTCATTAATAAAATGCTTACCAAAGGAGCAGGACGGGTTATCGTTGACAATTACGGTAACAATCTGATTATAATTGATACCGGCACAAACATAAAACGTCTGATGAAAATTATTGAAATAATAGATC
>JAUVKG010000389.1 GCA_030596365.1 Chlamydiota bacterium
AATAAATCTCTGCACTTATTAAACTTAAGTAAAGAATGTAAAATGCTGCTGAAAAAAGCTGATAATATCGTTGAAGTGAGTGTAATCGAAAACCTTGACTGGCATTTGGCAGATGATACTTTAGCATAAGTTACATAGTAATCAAAGCGTCTTGCTTTGGATTGTTAGCAGAAAATCATGCTTTTTTGTTATACTCTATGCTTCGAGAAGAAACAAATAAAAATAAGCATGGGAAAAAATAACACTATAATTTTTTTTGCTACTGCAAAATAATTTCATCCGAGCGACATTTAACAAATAAATCCCCCTTTAAAAAAGGGGGAATAAATCACAAATCACAAATCCAAAATCTTATGAAATTTGCATACTCACAATGGATAATAAATCATTCAATTGAATCAATAAACTTTTTGAAAAATCAGGGAGTTAATGCAATTGAAACAGGTCCGGATTTTCTTTTAAACTATGATGAAAAAAGTATCGGTGAAATTGCCGGAAAGTTTCGCATGGCGGGAATTGATTTTTATTCCACTCACGCGCTGTTTGGCGGTGATAATGATCTGTCTCAATTGAATACTGAAAAAAGAACTAAGGCCGTTGCTGTTTTTAAAGAACTTCTTTATCGTGCTCCAATTGCGGAAATAAAATGTGTAATAGTTCATCCCGGCAGTGTTTTGAATAATGATGAAGAAGACCGGCTTGATAAATTACGTTTGAGTATCGAAACTTTATTACCAGTTGCAGAAAAAAACGGCGTGAAAATGGCACTCGAAAATATGCCGCCCGGACATGTAGGAGATTTATCTTCAACTATTATGAAAATAGTGAACGAATTTGATTCTTCATTTTTTGGAGCGTGTCTCGATACAGGTCATGCGAATATCGGAAAAGAAGACGCTTTGATTGCTTTTGAAAATATGCGTGAAAAAATTATCGCCTTTCATTTTCATGATAATGACGGAGCGAGAGATATTCATTTGCCACCACCTTACGGAACGATAAATTGGCCGGCACTTGCAAAAGAGATCACAAAATACAGTTATAATTTTCCGGCATTAATAGAAGCGCAACCTTGGAATAACGCTTCACCCGGACAGTTATTAAAAGAGGTAGAAGCAATTTTTACCGGAAGATTTTTGGCAATAGATTTTGCCGGACGAAAAGTAAAATGTATTTGTGAGAAATGTGGACATTACTGTTTTGGAACACCTGAAAATATGTTCTGTGGATGTAAATAAAGTTCCGGTAATCTATTACAAAGACTAAAAAGACTTTAAGGACCGGAAAGACAAAAATTTACAACATTCCATTATTCCATTAATCCAACATTCCAATGCGATTATGCTTTAACAGTTGCGAATTGTTTACTTTCGATCAGTGAGGATAGTCCTATGAAAAGAAATCCGATAGTATAGATGAGCATAAAATATCCTAATAAGTATCTTCCTGAAGAGATAGTGATCACAAATCCTGCCGCACTGTAGACTCCAAAAATAATTTCCAGCCAGATAAGCGGATTTGTTTTTGTGAAATATTTTTTTTCAGTAGTTGCCGGAGCGTCACCTGTTTTTGGAGTTCTGATGAAAGGGGTTTCTTTTCCCATTAAAGCTTCAATAACAGCACGGGAATTATTTACTGCCAGACCAACACCGACACACATCATCCAGGGTAAAAAAACAGCTTTTTTCCACGTTTTATCGTAAATTACCCGCTGAGCAAAAAGATAAAGAGAAGATGGAGCAATTGTACTGAGAAGAAATAATCCGAGTAAACCAAACCACGCTTCCATAGGCAGCATGTATTTTGAGAAAAACAAAACCGGCAATGCAAGCACAGCGAGAATTAATATTAACGGGTGAACAACATAGTGTGTGAGATGAAGAAATGCTTCGATTTTCTTTATCAATGAATCGCGGGAACGGAAAATAGTTGGAATAAGTTTCATGGCTGTTTGTATTGAGCCTTTCGCCCAGCGGAATTGCTGCGATTTGAACGCGGTTACCGCTGTTGGTAATTCTGCGGGAGCAGCAACATCAAAAACAAATTTCATTTTCCAACCGGCAAGTTGAGCGCGATAAGAGAGGTCCATATCTTCAGTAAGAGTATCTGCCTGCCATCCACCTGCATCGATAATAGCTGTTTTTCTCCAGACACCTGCTGTTCCGTTAAAATTCATATAAAGATCATTCCATGCCCGTGCGCTTTGTTCGACGGCGAAATGAGCATCAAGACCGATTGCCTGAGCAGTAGTAAGCCAGGAATGATCGGCATTCAGATGGCCCCAACGCGCTTGGGAGGCTGCGTATTCCGGTCCTTCGATTAAAAACGGAACAGTTTTGCGTAAAAAATCTGATTCCGGTAAAAAGTCAGCATCGAAAATTGCGAGCAAGCTGCCTTCACAGATATTCATTCCATATTGAAGAGCACCTGCTTTAAAACCTGACCTGTCATCACGTCTTATATGCTTGATATTAATACCTGCTGACTGATGTTTTTTTACGATTTCAGCGACAAGCGGAGTCGTTTCATCAGTTGAATCATCGAGTATCTGGATTTCGTGCTTTCCGAGCGGATAATCCAGTTTAACGATATTATTGATCAATCTTTCCACAACGTTTTTTTCGTTAAATATTGGTAACTGAGTAGTTACAATCGGCCAATCAATGTTGTCAGCTTTTTCGGCGAAATTTTCAAGGAAGTTAAGGTTTTTATCCATTTCCTCTTTAACGCGCCTTTTAAAAAGAAAAATCATTATGTAACAATTGGCTGAATAAACAAAAAGTGTCAATGCACAAATTAAATATACCACAATGAGCCCATTGAGGAAAACTCGGAAAACCAATGATTGTAAAATACTTTCAGTCATGTCATATGATATATTATAATTACACTTATATTCATATAGAGATCATCTCTATCAATTAAGCTTAGTATCTAAATTTATTGCATATTATAACAATAAACATAAAAAAAGTAAATAGGTTTTAAATAGGAGTTACTCGAAAAGGGTTTTATGATCAACTGACAGAAAATGTTGATGGTTATTGATAAGGTTTGTTGACCAAATATATGTTCTGGTGTAAAAGTACGTGCTTTGGACCC
>JAUVKG010000254.1 GCA_030596365.1 Chlamydiota bacterium
TCGGCGATTCAACATGAATAGTTACAATATCAGCTCCCGCATCAACAAATTTCGGCGCGTAAACATCCGGCGCGTCAATCATAAGATGAACATCGAGTGGAAGATCGGTCACTTTTTTTAAGCTTGCAACAACGGGCACGCCGATAGTGATATTAGGAACGAAATGTCCGTCCATAACATCCACGTGAACATAATCTGCTCCGGCATTTTTTATGATATTAATTTCTTCAGCGAGGCGCGAAAAATCTGATGCAAGAATTGATGGTGAGACGAGAGAGTTCATTGGAATATTGGATTGTTGGATTGTTGGATTAATGGATTATTGGATTAATGGATTATTGGATTAATGGATTATTGATTCAACAATTTCTTTTAAACGTTTCTGAGGATTTTCAGCATTCAGAATTGGTCTTCCAATTACCAGATAATCGGCGCCATCTTCAATAGCCTGTTCAGGGGTACAAACACGTTTTTGGTCATCAGCAGATGAACCGGCAGGTCGGATTCCCGGAGTTACAATCAAAAAATCTTTACCACATGCTTCCCTGATAGATTTAATTTCTTTCGGTGAAGCTACAACGCCGTCAAGCCCGGCTTCTTTAGCCTGCAGAGCAAGGGCGACCACCTGTTCCTGAACGGATTTATCAACTCCAAGTTCAGATTTCAGAACATCTTCGCTGATACTTGTCAATACGGTAACGCCGAGAAGTTTTGGTCCGCGAACGCCTGATTTTTCCTTAGCTCCATCAACACCCCGACGTGCAGCTCGCATCATTTCTATACCGCCGGTAGTGTGAATTGTCAATAAATCAGCGCCAAGCATTGAAACATTTGCAGCAGCACGTTGAACAGTATTAGGAATATCATGCAGTTTGAGGTCGAGCATAATTTTTGCTCCCCTTTCAACGGCATTTTTAACAATATCCGGTCCGAAACGGATAAACATTTCCAGTCCTATTTTGAGTGCGCCTGCATTTTGTCCGAGGTCGTCAAAAAGTTTGAAAGCTTTATCTTTATTACTAACATCGAGAGCGACAATGATTGGATTTTTATAAGTATTCATAATTTTTTTTCATACATGCAAGATGTCATTGATTATTTTTCTTAGTTGTTTTTTGTGAACTTTACCGGTTGCGTTTCTCGGTAAAGCATCAATTATCTTCACTTTTTTAGGTATTTTGTAATTTGCGATTTTATTTTTCAGAAAAGATTTAATATCAGCGAATGATAATTCGGCGCTGTTTTGCGAGACAATAAACGCAACAGGGATTTCTCCCCTTATTCCGCAATCTTCGCCCACTATGGCAACATCATCAATCAGCGGATGCTCGCGAAGATATTCTTCGATTTCTCCCGGATAAACATTCAATCCTCCAACGAGGAGCATATCTTTTTTTCTGCCAACTATTGTAAAATATCCGTCATCATCTTTAAAACCGAGATCGCCTGTAAAGACCCAGCCGTTTTTCAGTGTTTCCGTTGTTTCTTCCGTGCGGTGAAGGTATCCCGAGAAATTTGATGGGCTATTGACGATGATTTCCCCGATTTCATTATTTTCCAATTCATTTTCGTTATCATCCACAATTTTCATTTCGACATCACAAAGCGGAATCCCTATAGTGCCGACTTTTATAATCCCGCTGAGAGGATTTATAGATGTAGCGGGACCGCATTCTGTCGGTCCGTCCCCTTCGCAAATTTTTATATTAAATTTATTGTAAAAATCTTCAAAAACAGTTTTCGGTAAAGGAGCTGCACCGGAAACACATTGCCTTAAATCGGGCAATTCCGGCGGGTTCTCAATTTTGGCCATAACGGCATACATTGCCGGAACGCCTAAAAAAATTGTTGCCTTATTTTCAGACATTTGTTTTAAAAGATCTAACGGCTGGAACTGTTCTATAATGAGTAATCGCCCTCCGCTAAATATTGTGTGTATAAGGCACGCTGACGCGGAGAAGGCGTGAAACATAGGAAGGACGCCGACAAAGCATTCGATTTTTCCTCTTGATTCAAGTCCGGCAACACACATTCTCGCGTTATGCATTATAGCTTTATGAGAAAGGAGTGCACCTTTAGGTTTTCCGGTTGTTCCGGAAGTATAGATACAGACAGCGACATCTGTAATATCCGTTTTAAAGTCCGGATTTCCAACAGTCAAATCCGGTTTTGTAATTTCGAGTGAAATGTTTCCAGCGGTAAAAAGTTCTGCCTTTTCCCCGTCGATTTTTATGTTTGCATCCCTGGAATGAATAATAAATTGGGACCTGGTGTCCTGTAAAATATGCTTTATCTCTTCAACTCCAAGGCGAGGGTTAACCGGTACAACTTTCCCACCGGCGCGAAGGATTGCAAAGTAAGCGACAACAAAGTCCGGAGTATTGCCGCAAATCAGAGTAACGAATTTTCCGGAAACGTCTGTGATATTTTTCAAGGCATCAGCGGCTGAACTAATTTTAGAATTAATATCGCTGTAAGTAAAAGTTTTGCCTTTAAAAATTAAAAAAACATCATCAGGTGATTTACCGGCCTGTAAGTCAATCAATCTGTCAAGAGTATCAGTAGGTAATGTATTTTTCATATTTTAGTATCTATTATTAATATAAATGATAACGATTTCGGCATTTTTTATCAATAGCTGATGAACGTTTGTAACCCGTTAATCGTTATTTGTTAATCGTTAATCGTTAATCGTTAATCGTTAATCGTTATTTGTTAATCGTTACTCGTTAATCGTTATTCGTTATTCGTGGTCCGTGATTGGACTTATTGGACTTATTGGACTTATTGGACAGAATGGACAGAATGGACAGAATGGACAGAATGGACAGAATGGACAAAATGGACAAAATGGACAGATTGGACAGAATGGACAGAATGGACAGAACGGACAGATTGGACAGAATGGACAGAATGGACAGAACGGACATATTGGACATATTGGACAGAATGGGCAAGACCACTATGAATAGTCGTAGGAGTTGAGTATAATATAAAAATGGATAAGATATCTGAACATGCTATTCGTGTGCTTGAATATGATTCACTATTGAATCTACTTTCGTCATACGCGAAAACATCTACCGGCAAACGGCGAATTTCACATTTTTTGCCGTCAGCCGATATTAGTTTAATACGCGTGCAAATTTCGGAAACGACTGAACTAAAAGATTTAATTTCAGCGGGGCAATTTTTGCCGTTTGGCGGAGTTGAAGATATAACTCAAATAATAACAAATCACGCATTTTCAGGAGCTGTATTTGAACCCGAGCAACTTTTATCGGTGGCTTCCACGCTTCAATCAGCAAACGATGTCCGGAATTTTTCACAAACCAACAGAGATATTGCGCCGCTTTTATGGTTAGTATCGACTAATCTCACACCGCACCCGGAAATTATTTCAGAGATTTACCGTTGTATTGACACTGATAAAACAATAAAAGACACTGCATCAAAAAAACTTTTATCACTTCGCCGCAGTAAAAGTAAACATCAGTTGTCGATCAACAGAAAACTAAATTCGCTTGTTAATTCATCTGAGTTAAAATCCGCAATCGAAAGTAAAAATATTACCACAAGGAATGGTCGGCCTGTAATTGCGATGAAATCGAATTTTCGCAATGCTGTACACGGTTCATTACTTGACAAATCGAATTCCGGATTCACATCATTTATCGAGCCGCACATTATTACTGAGATTGCAAATGATCTTGAGAGTATAAAATATGAAGAAAGGAAAGAGATGGCGAGAATTCTACGTGAACTATCTTCGATGATATTTGCTGTAAAAGAACTAATTATTGAAAGCATAAAGATTTTAACTTATATTGATATTACTAACGCAAAAGCTCAATTCAGTTATGATTATCAAATGAACCCGCCGTATGTCAGTAGTTCAGGAAAACTGGATTTATCAGATGCGCGTCATCCGTTGTTGATGCACTTTGTACGGGATAATTTTTCTGATAATATTCCGCCGCTGCCAATTGATAAAGTAAAATCGGAAGTTGTACCGCTGTCAATTAAATTTGACAAAGAGCTTTATTTAATAATAATAACCGGTCCGAACACCGGTGGCAAAACTGTTGCTCTGAAAACTCTCGGTCTTCTCGCTTTAATGGCACAAAGCGGAATGCATATTCCTGCATCAACCAGCACAACTATGCCGGTTTTCAAAAAAATCTTTGCTGATATAGGCGACGAGCAAAGTATTGAACAAAGTTTGAGCACTTTTTCATCTCACCTTAACAATATTGCCCGTGTGATTGATAATTCTGACAGTGAAACTCTTGTGCTGCTTGACGAACTTGGCTCTGGAACAGATCCTGCAGAAGGCGCCGCGCTGGCCGAATCGATTTTAACTTATCTGCATTCTTCCGGTGCAAAAGTAGTTGCGACAACGCATCTTGGTTCTATAAAAACTTTTGCATACTCAACTCCTGGCGCAGAAAACGCGTCAATGGAATTTGATGAAAGAACGCTTAAGCCGACTTACCGGTTGCTGATTGGTCAGCCCGGTTCAAGCAACGCGCTTGCCATTGCCCGACGTCTTGGCATAAAAGGAAAGATACTTGACCATGCGGAAAAATTAATTTCCGGAAAAGAAACCGACACTTCTAAATTAATAAATAAAGTTCAACAATTGCGCGTTGACGCCGAGGACAGCATTGAGCAATCGAAAAAACTAAATTCAAAATTAAAGCGGAAGATTGAAGAAACGAAAAAAGAAAAAAAGGAAATTGTTGATATTGCTAACGCGGAAGTTGAATCTATTTTCAAAGATGTAAAAATTGTAGTTGAC
>JAUVKG010000245.1 GCA_030596365.1 Chlamydiota bacterium
ATAAAGGATATAATCCATATATGGATACCGACGGTGATCCGAAAAGCAGTTCCGAAACCAAAATGTTAAGCCTCACTGCCGCTGACTTAAAAGGAACAACTTTGGAATTACCGGCCGGAGAAACAGAGATAGATCTTTTGCGTACACCATATAAAAACGGCGAAGCTATCAGAGCCAAAAATGGTTTTATCAAAGTTCTCATCACTTCAGGTAAAAATACAGGTTATGTCGGCGGAATGAAAAGAACATCTGACAGAAAAGCTTTCGCAAACAAGCATTCTATTGATGCTATGTATGTTATGCGTCCCGATATTGTAGAATTAATAAACGTAAGTGATGATCCTATAAGTCTGAATAATTGGCAGATTATTGTCAATACAGGTGATTCCGTGAATAGAGTGGGGTTAATTCGGGATGTTCCGCATTACAGCATGGACCGCCATGGAAGATATGAGAATCCGAATCCTACAATTCCTGCACACGGTTATTTTTATCTCACAAATAACCGGAATTATTTTGATAAAGTATACGGGACAGCCAAAAGCGGCACATGGGGGGATTCTTCATCAGAAACTTATGGTTGTTATGAATTACCGGCCTCTTTATGGGGTGTCAGATACAAAATTGTAGCCATAAATAGAGATAAAGTTAAAGTTAAAGGCGCTAATTGGAAAACAGACCAGATGAAAGGTGAAATGGTGGAATTTCAATCCACATCCAAACCGAAAAATTCAAATGGTATTTCCGGTATCAGAAGAGGGGTTGTAGGCAACTCAAAAGATGTATTATTTTTAAATGTCGATGCTCATGGAACGGGTGTTAGAGTAGGGGACGACGCTATGATTGTTGGACTTCCGGGAGCGGGAGGTTTTCTCTCGTTGACATTAAAAAATGAATATAATCAAATAGCCACCAGAATTGTTGAATACGGTTCACTTGAACCAGAGGATATTGAATATTCAACTCAAAAAATAGATCCAACACGTTATGACTGGCAAATATCGAAAAACCCTACTTTTGGAGGAAAAGAAGAACTTGCTAGAAATAACGGTGTATCAGCAAATATAAAAGATCAGGCAAATATAAAAAACGGCAGATTCAGTTCATTAGCTGAATTTCATGCAGTTAAAACAGCTAAAAAATTTGAGAAAGTAGGCTCGGCTCAAGGCGGTAAAGGAAACTTCCCTATTTTAAAAGCTGTAGGTAAATATTTAACTACTTCCGGTGTAAGACTTGATCCGGAAGAAAAAGGCGTTCATATAAGCGGTTGGAATCCTACATTTAGCGCCGCAGCCTATTCTAAATCAGGATTGGTTAAAGCTGAAAACGTATCTTGGGAAGCGGATATATGGAAATATCAAAAATTACGCATCCTTTCAGGTAATCAACGCGGCGAAAATTTTCTGGTAATTGGAAATACAGCCAATTCGGTTAAAGTTGATGGCTATTCTGTTCCCGGTGGTAAACTTCTTAGTATTGGTAAAGGTGATACTTTTACTCTTGGTACCGGCTATTCAACACCAATGTATTATACAAGAAAAGAAGCTGAAGCAGGCGAATGGGAATGGAAAAAACGAGGTCTTGCAAAAACATATTACGCGTTATATATTGCGGGACTTAATGATTCGATTGACACCACTGAATTTCTTGAAGAAAATTACAATGCTCAAATAGAAATACAGGTTTTTAATTTTGTAACTCATGAATACGATAAATTACCGATTGATAACGGTAACAAAGAACTGGGTGAACTATATGGAAAACCGGGTAGCGCAAGCGGAAGATTCCAGTACGAAAAAAATGACCTGGCTTTCTGCGGATTCATTGGGCCGGAACATATTTCAACTGAAAAAGGAATTAAAGTAAAACTTATATCTCACGGATTGAATAACACAAAATGTTCAGGCTTTGCTTGGTTTGATTATATTTTTCTTGCACCTGGTTTATCTTCAGGTAAAATAAATATTAATACCGCATTACCAAGAATCTTATCTTCTCTTAAAGGAATTAATCAAAACACTGCCAAAAATATTTATCTCGGTGTTAATTCATTTGATAAACCTGTTTTAAAACCTTATAAAGATAAAACAGATTTGCTTGATGTTAAAGGCATGACAACAAAAATATATGGTAATATTTGTAATTTAATAACTACTCGCAGCGATCAGTTCAGAGTTAACATAATTGCACAGACACTTAAAGATGTAAAGAAACCTGAAAAATCTCGCAAAAAACAAGATTATAAAGTTACTTCAACCAGTACAAAAAGTATTATTCTTGACCGCCAAAAACTTACTTCTATTTTGTCCAGCAAAAAGGAATTTGATGTAATTATGGATATGTAAAAATTCAGAATTACAGATCAATGAATTTTTAAGGGCGGTAGGATATATTTTGGTCAGATTTATAATTACAAAGTGAAATAGCTTCCCGCCTAAAATTTCTACAGTTCGTCAAAAACAGACAGCAAATATTTGCATATATTGCGTTTATCATATACTTGTGGTACAATGATATATATATTTAATTTATTGCTTTCCTGTTAAAATACAATTTTAAAATATTAATGCACTATATAAAAATAAATCAAAATCGCGGTATCGCATTGGTGGCAATACTTGCAGTATTAACTATATTAGGAATAATGGCATCTGTTTTTGTAATTCAAATGCGGATGGAAAGTAAAACGGCTGAAACATTTTTGTTGAGAAATAAAACAGATATGCTCATGCTTGCTGCAACCGAACATGCCAAAGCTCAGATATTCGATGATTCGATTACCACGCCGAATTTGGATTCAACATTAGAGCCCTGGAACATTAATTTCTCTACTTCACTCAAAGATCCTAAAAAAGCAGTTAATATAAATGAATCTCAAGAAGACCAATATTCAAAATGGTTTTATGTTCGCGATAAAGAAGGTTTAGTTATTGGAAGATACGCAGTTTCCATTGAAGATGAAGCCGGAAAAATAAATGCTAACGCGGCATCCTCTATAAATAGTAAAACTCAAAATCAAGGAATTGAAACTTCAGAAATTATTCTTTCAGACGGGAAAAGCAAAGGAATTCCTTTCAGCACCAAAACCGCAAAAAAAATCATTGCTTATCGTTACGGCAGAGATAAAAAACCGGGTCAGGCTAATGCGGACGATAATGCTAATAATGTAAGCCTGATGTATGACGGAATAGATAATAACGGTAACGGTCTTATCGATGAACCCGATGAAGGCATTGACGAGCCATTGGAGTATAATCCATTAACTCCGTACTGGGATGACCGTTCGTTCAGTTCAATTAACGATGTTGCGAAATTGTGCGGCATAAAAAATTTGAAAGGCAAGTCGTTTTTAAAAAAGTACTGTACTGTTTATTCACACTTGCGTGACACATACTGGGATGAAAGCAAAAGTGTAATGCAATTGCCCGTGAATGTGAATGTATCGACCACAAGGCAGATCCACAAAGTTTTAAAACGAGGAAATGATCGAAAACCATTTGAAGGTTCATCGCGGAATTTAAGAGTTCTTGCCGCTAACATAATTGATTATCGGGATGAAAATCAAGTGCTTACAACTCTTGGGAGCGATTATGGAATAGAATCAATTTGCTTTAATGAAATAATGGCCGTCAACGGAAGCTATACATTCGAGTCAGATAGCGCGATAACTGTACATAGATATGGAAGCTGGTTCTATCCGCAACGCAGAAATACGGACCCTTTTAATTACAGAGCCGGATGGAAAGTCAAAACAATTCAAAATCTCGGTGGCTCAAGAAGCGTTATGAGAGCCGGCGAAAAAGAGAAACTGCCTGCTGTGAAGATAACACTTAGTGAGCCGACACAATGGGATAGTAGCAACGGTTCAAGATCCAAATACCAAAAAATAATCTCCACAACCGGCGGGTGGGTACCGGACGTATTTAAAAACGCTTTGCTTGTTGTGGCAAAAGATAAAAGAGGAACAGATTTAAAGTATTTTCCTATAGCCGGTAATGATAATAACAGTTTATACGTTTGTTATAATAACTCAAAAGATTATACACTTGAAGAACTTCATAGTGTAACAAATAAAGATGCAACAGTTAGAATTGACACAATGTGGTGGTACGAAGCGGCAAACTGGTGCGTATTTCCCGAACAAACCGACATTTGGCATATGCCGACACAATTTGATTCGAAAATAAACCGGCCGGACAGTTTATATTATTTTGTTTATCTTGCAGAACAAAGTTTCACTCGTGACTTAGGGTCTGCATTTGCTCATTATCCATTGACCGAAAATATGCCTTCGAGCCGGCCCTACAAAGGATATAATCCCTATATGGATACCGATGGAAGTCCGAAAAGCAGTACTGAAACCAGAATGTCAAGTATCAGCGCCGCGGATTTAAAAGGTACAACTTTACAATTGCCAAACGGAGTAAAAGAAATGGACCTTTTACGCACACCATATAAAAACGGTGAAGCCGTAAGAGCCAAAAAAGGATATATTCAAATATGCGTCACTTCCGGCAAAGACACAGGTTACATAGGTGGGATGAATAGAACTTCAAATAAAAAAGCTTTTGCAAATAAACATTGTATTGACGCTATGTATGTTATGCGTCCGGATATTGTAGAAATAATGAATATCAGTGATCAGCCAATAAGTCTAAATAACTGGCAAATTATTGTCAATACTGGCGATTCCGTAAATAGAGTGGGTTTAATTCGGAACGTCCCGCATTACAGTATGGACCGTCATGGAAGATACGAGGATCCGAATCCTACGATTCCCGCGCACGGATATTTTTATCTTACAAACAATAGATATTATTTTGACAAAGTATACGGAACAGCCAAAAGCGGCACATGGGGAGATTCTTCATCAGAAACTTATGGTTGTTATGAGTTGCCGGCATCTTTGTGGGGCATCAGATACAAAATTGTAGCTATAAATGTTGCCAAGGTAAAAGTTAAAGGCGCAAACTGGAAAAAAGATCAGATGAAA
>JAUVKG010000269.1 GCA_030596365.1 Chlamydiota bacterium
TCCTTTAACTAATTTTATTTTTTTCCCTTTCATATTATTTTCTGTAATAATTATTGTTTTGGTTGCCGGAAATCCTTTTATTATAATCTCTGCCGGTTTGTCGGATTTGTTAACCCAGAAAACTGTATTGCCGGCTTTTCCGGCAAGAATTTTTTGCGGATTGTCGGAACTGACTTTATAAGCCTTTTGACCAGCTTTAACATTTTTCATAAACATTGCCGCAGAATAAAAAACCGGTCTTTTACTCCAATTCTTATCTTTATACCGCCATAAACCAAAATCCATCAATTTTCCCGCTTCAGCATAATGTGCCGAATGTGAAGTCCAGATTGACGCTCCCGCCGAACCGGAATTCAACATTTCAATACAAAATTCCGCGTTCCAAAGCGCGTAATCATAAGTTTCCATCAGTGGGCTGTAATGGCTGTCGGTCTTGTTGGCAAGGAATCCATATTCGCAGGTTACGAACGGTTTCTTTTTGTAATGCGCGTCCATAATTTCCATGCGGCCCTTAAAATAATCTGCCATCAATCCTACTTCAGCCGGTCGAAAATACCTGTGCGAACTCATGACATCAATTAAGTCATAGTATTCATTATCAAACGCGCAAAGTCTGAACCAATTAATGTTAGAAGCGTCATCACTGCCTATGATTTTGATATTGAGTTTTCTGCGTTTGAATTCATTTTTAACGAGTTTATGCAGCAAAATATAAGTGTGGAATTTTTTATCGGAAAAAGTTGGAGCATGATCAGGTTCGTTAAGCATAGTCCAATATTTTACACAAGTAAACCCTTTCTTATTAATCAGGTAGTCAAACATTTCGCCGACACCGTATGCGAAAGCTTTTGGATTATCATAAAGTGTATTTTGTCCCCAATCGGCGCCTGCATAAACAACAGGTACATTCATTTCCTGGTAAAGTTCAAGAGTTTTGTAATGGCTTTTCATGTTCGGTGACTCGAAAGTGAAATTATTCTCGAGAGGCACGCACTTGGAAGTGCGGCTTACTTCAGGCTGCCATTCGTGATGCCAGAAGAACATTCGAATCCAATCAGGTTCAAGCCATTTAATTCTATCTTCGTTTAATTTGTAATCTTTTTCATTAACGCCTGCCTTTTTGTTTACTTCATTGTAAAACCAGCCGTCATCTTCAAACCCGAAACCCATAAGCGAGTTGCAGGTAATTTTGTCGGTGACCTGGAGGGTCGTTGTATTTAGGACGCCGGGGACCCGAAATTCTCCGGGCGCGGCGGCATCCCTCCATGAACTGGTTTCAACATTAACGTCTTTGATAAAAGCTGTTCCTAAACCGTGGAGCCAAATACCGAGATAAGCTTTTCCGGCATTTGTTGGAGCTATTGCTTTGCATGAAAGTTCCAGCCATTGCCCGCTTTTGTCATAAACATCACCGGTAGCGAGAGTAATATATCTATTGTTTTTATCGTTAAAAAATATTGTTGGAAAAAGTCCGTAACCATCTTTTAAATGTTCCGCACGAGCCAAAACTTTCAGTTCTATTATGTCTCCGGAAGTAACTGCTATATTTGTATTATATTTCAGTCTGCAATAACTTGTATTTTTAGCTTTTTCAATATGAATCATAATGAGATTGTTATCGCCGGCTTTTACGGTTTTAACCTCATTAGGTTTGTGAACCGGTTTATCGTCATGTTCGATTTCCCAATTTTGGAGTTTATTTTGGAACACATTTTTTTTCATATCTCCACCTGAAGCTGATAGAGTTGATAATAATAAGGCAGTAATAATGATATATTTCATAATAAGTATTGGTAATTAATTTCAAAAACAATTCAAATTCAATTAGCCACTAAGACACGAAGGCACTAAGAATCATTATATTTTAGATTTTAGATTTGTGATTTTAGATTTGAAAACAATAATATATTTCTTTTCTTTCTTATCATTTTGATATTAATTATTTTGACTATATATTTTTTCATTTTGCTAGATTCTGTATTTGCAGAAAATCGAGGCCGATAGTTTTTCCTGTTTCACCTTCATAAGTTAGTATAATAGTTTGATCACCTTTTGAAAGTTCCAATGAAGCAACATGAAACATTTTGGAGAGAACGCGATCGGCAGTGTACAAAGATAGTTTTTCCCGATAGACTTTTCCATTGATTTCTATTGAGACACTTCCGGAACTTTCATCCATAGCGAGGCAAAAAGCGATGTTGTATTTTCCATTTTCTTCAATTGGGAAAGTTATTGTTAATTTCTCTCCATTTTGCTTTGGAAGCCATCTGAGTAATTTTCCGCTTGACCAAAGATTGTCTTTTTCAACAACTGTATTTGTATTATCTTTAACAAGTTCATCAACAGAATAAAAGACAGAATTTTTTGTGCCGTAAGCAGCTTTCGGCTGCCAATTTTCCGGTAATTGCTGATACCGCACATCATCTCTTGTTATAACTACATGATCGTCCATCATCCCTGGTTTACCATAATGATAACCGATTCTCGCGTACGCTGTTCCTTTGGTCGGATCGTGAGGCCAGAACTCCATATAAAAACTCAGACGGAATTTAAAGGGCATTGGATCAAGAATGTGCCAGCGGTTATTAGATACAAATCCTCTATTAGCCGGTCCATCATTACGCGGTTGCGCAAAATACGGGTACTCAAAAATATCAGGTTCGCCCCAGGCATAATTGAAATAATCTTCAGAACCTGTACCGAAAATAGAAGGGAAAGTATCATCGTCTACAAAAACTTTTTCATCGCCTTCACCCCACCAGCTTCCCCATCCTGAAGGAACATTACAAGAATTTAGGAGAAACATTCCAGAGCCTACATAAGTTCCGCTGCCATTAGCAATTAAATAAGGCATATCCTGATTAACAGGAACGGAACCAACCATATCATGAGTAACTCTCCATTTAGCACGAAAATGCATAGATTTTTCATTATTCCACTCATAATCTGCTACAAGAGCTTTACCGTCAATTTCGACAGTTTGATCACCAAGATTTTCAAAGCCTATTTTTATCTCTTTTTCATAAGGCATAATAAATCTGGAAATCATCTCGCCATCAGATAGAACTGTAAATGGGAGTGATATGTATGGATTGATTCCCGGTGCCGCTCCGAAAAAATCCCCAACCGGTGACTGGATTTGTCCCCAGGGAGCATCTTCACAAATCACATGCAAAACTGTTTGTCTAAGAGCCTTGTCGATATTTTTTGCTTTCAACAGAAGTGATAATTTTTCAATAGCACCTGGTCCTTTAAGAACAAGCCCGTCTTTATATTCACCTGCCGGAACCGAAATCTTAAAGTTTTCCATTTCATTTGAGGATTTGTATTGCCATTTTTGGTCAGGTTTTCTCATTATTTCCCCAACCTTTTTAATATCATCAAAATAAGTTTTTAAGTCACTTGATTTAAAAGTGGTAACAGGAGTTCCTTTGTCATATATACGGAACTGGAGATGATAAAAGTGAACGTCTTTGATATCTCCCTTCCAGATTACTTTACAATTTTTTTCAAAAGGGATTGGGCAATAACCTGCATATCTTTGGTATAGAGAATTATCGAATTCTTTTTCATCAATACCGGATTCCAAAGCAAAAGTATGGTAAGGATTCTTGAAAAACTTTTCTGCGGGGCCGTCATAAACGGGTTCATCGCTGTTATCAAGAAACACCTGAATAGTCCCATTATGTTTTGCAGTCCAGGATCTAACCATAGCTCCCGGCCCATTCAGATCACAAACAAGATATTCCCCAATACTGTTTTCATCGGGTTCTTTGATAATTTTTTCATAATTAGGAATTTTTTCACCGCCGAAGCCGTCTGCGTTATCAAACCATCCTTTTCCGCCGGGAAGGTTACTGCTTCTGTCATAGGAAGAGAACTGGATAGTTTTATAAAAAGGATCCGGAGTTTCGGTTAATTTCCACATATCGACCATATCTCTAATAAGATTGCCGGTATTAATATTAGTTTTATTATTCATTTTAATAAGGTTGTTATGGCATAAAATGCTGCGTATTGCATTTGTTTCGGCAGCAAAAGATTGTAAAGAAATTATGGACACAATGGACACTAACCACCCCGCCCTGCGGGCACCCCTCCTAAAACAGGAGGGGAGTTTTATGGACACGATGGACAAAATGGACACAATGGACTTTATGGACATGATGGACTCCTTTAGAGTGCTGGATTATTGGAATTTTTGGAGTGCAACAATGCTGGTTTTTTTCATAAATTTCGCGCGAATAAAAAATCATTTGTTGCGATAATTTATTTTTGTTCGATGCAAAAATAAATTACAATATTCGCACAATTTTTGGTTGCTTTGCAACCGCCGCATTAAATGCCGCGTAGCTTTTTGTAAAGGTTTTGACGCGGCAACATTAATGCACTCCATATATTATTTTCTCGGATTATATTCGTAACTTAACGGGCCGTCTGCGAGACATTTGTCAACAAGTTCTGATATTTTCGCTTTCGCGAGACAGATAGATTTGTCTGCAGCGCCATAATAAATATCCATCTCATCTTTTTCAAAATGGGGGATAACAGCTGTTGGAAAAACCACCTGCGGAACGTTTCCGTTTTGTTCATAATCCATTTCCGGAACCAT
>JAUVKG010000152.1 GCA_030596365.1 Chlamydiota bacterium
TAAATTTCTAATTAACCTAATTTCTAATTGATCTAATCAAATCCCAATGTCTAATGTCCAAATCTCAAATTGGGTCATTTCTCATTTTGGTCATTTTTTAGGTTAATTAGATCAATTAGGTTAATTAGGTTAATTAGGTTAATTAGGTTAATTTTTACATGTTTTGCCAAAGACCTACATCTTCGAGTTTATTCTTTAATGATTTCATGAATCGCGCAGCAACAGAACCGTCAATAATTCTGTGATCGGAAGACAAAGTCATTTTCATAATAGTTCTGATGACAACTTCGCCCTTCTTAACAACAGGTGTTGGTACCGAAGCGCCAACGGCAAGAATAGCGCCTTCACCGGGATTGATAATTGCGGTGAACTGGTCAACACCAAGCATTCCCATATTTGAGATGGTAAAAGTACCGTTTTGATATTCTTCCGGAGAAAGTTTATTTTCACGGGCACGTTTTGCGAGGTCTTTACTTGTAACTGCGAGTTCATCAAGAGAAATAATGTCAGCATTTCGAATAACCGGAACAATAAGCCCGTCATCAAGAGCTACCGCCATACCTACATTAACATCCTGATTAGTTTTAACAGTATCACCAATACAAACGCTATTCATAATCGGTATTTCGCGAAGAGTAAGCGCACATGCTTTAGCGATAAAATCGCTAACCGAAGCTTTCAAACCTGTTGCTTTCGCCTGTTTGCGGTACGCAAGAAGATCAGTAACGTCCATTTTCATAGTCACGAAAAAATGCGGCATAGTAGTTACACTTTCCATCATGCGTTTAGCTATAATCTGTCTCATTGGAGACATAGTTTTCGGCTGTTCACGTAATGTGCGTGCAACATCATCTTTAGTAATTTTTCCTTTACCGCCAATGTCGAGGATATCGAGATTATTCTCAAGAATAAGTTCTTTCGCGACAGCAGTAATTTTGAGATCGTTGCAACCCGACTCTTCGAGAAATGCTTCAACATCTCTGACAATAATTCTACCGTTAGGACCTGAACCTGATATTCTTTCCGGTCTTACAAGAGCTTCTTCAGCAAGTTTCTTTGCTCTTGGAGTTATAGAGAATTTTTGATTTTGGATTTCTGATTTTTGATTTTGAATAACCGGTGCCGGAGTTGCTGCGGGAGCAGTAGCGGGTTTAGCCGCCGGTTTAGGATCTGATTTTTTTGCAGCCGGTTTAGCCGGAGCAACCTTTTTCTCAGGTGCTTTCTCTGCCGGTTTTGGTTTTTCCACTACAGGAGCTTTGTCCGGTACTTTTTCACCGTCTTTGCCGATATATCCGATAACACTCATTACCGGTACAGTATCGCCATCTTTAGCGAAGATTTTAAGAACAGTTCCTTCGTTAAAGCTTTCGACTTCGAGAGTCGCTTTATCGGTTTGGATTTCGAGAATAACATCTCCTTTAGCGACTTTATCGCCGACTTTTTTGTGCCATTTAACGATTTCCGCTTCTTCTACCGTTTGCCCGAATTTGGGCATAATAATTTCATTAGCCATAGTAAGAATCCTTTGGATTGTTGGATTATTGGATTGCTGGATTATTGGAGTTGTGAGAACCACCCCACCCTTTCGGGCACCCCTCCTTGGTAAGGAGGGGATTATTGGGTTACAGAATGCTGATTTTACATCAATCCATAAATCCAATAATCCATTATTCCATCATTTTTTTATATATAGCACAATTCTTTGAGCTTTTCTACCATATCATCAACATGAGGTAAAAACGCGAGTTCCAAATCGTAAGCCTGAGGTGCAATACCGTCTGCCGCGCCAATTCTCATTACAGGAGCATCGAGATAATCGAATGCTTTTTCCTGAATGTTCTGAGCAACATCCGCGGTATAACTTCCAATATTTACAGCTTGTGAACAAACGATACATTTACCGGTTTTCTGAACTGAAGCTATAACTGTGTCATAATCAATCGGTACAAGTGAGCGCAAGTCGATAACTTCAACTTCAACACCATACTCTTCGCTCATTTTGTCAGCGGCCTGCATCATTTCAAGAACAGCGGGTCCCCAACCTACAAAAGTTGCATCTGCGCCTTCACGTTTTACGACAGCTTCACCAAAAGGAATTAAATATTCTTCTTCAGGAACCTCTTCTTTAATACCGTAAAGGAGCTGAGATTCAATGAACATAACCGGATCGTTAGAACGAATTGCGGTTTTCAAAAGCCCTTTCGCGTCATAAGCGTTTGAAGGATAAACAACAACTAATCCGGGAGTATGACAGAAAATCGCTTCAATACTCTGCGAATGCTGACCACCATAACCTTTTCCACCACCTACTGAAGCACGAATTACCAGCGGAACAGTTGTGTTTGCGCCGGACATATAATGCCATTTTGCCGCCTGATTAGAAATCTGGTCGGATGCCATAAGAGCAAAGTCCATATACATTAATTCAACAATAGGACGAAGCCCGCTCATTGCAGCTCCGACAGCCGTACCACAGATAGCGGTTTCAGAAATAGAAGTATTGAAAACTCTGTTACGGGTAAAAGAGTCAATCAATCCTTTAGAAAGTTTGAACGCACCACCGTAATCAGCAACATCTTCGCCATAGAAGATCACGCGGTTATCGCGTGTCATTTCTTCGATAAGAGCTTCTTTCAAAGCGTCTTTGTAAGAAATTTTGCCATTGGTATCACGTTTAATAATTTCCGTTGGAGCTATGAGTTCAACTTTTTGATTTTCTTTTGGAACTTCTTCATCCATAGTTCCGGCAAAAACGTATTTAATTACATCTTCAGCAAGTGGATCAGCTGCATTTGAAGCTGTAACGGCAGCTCTACCTGTTCTATCCCAAACTTTTGCCCTGAGAGCTTCAAGCTGCTTTTTAGTAAGAACTTTCGCTTTGATAAGTTCTTGCGGGAAAGTAGTCAACGGATCGACTTTTTTCCATGCGGCTTCTTCATCACGAGTTCTATATTCATTTCTCGGATCGCTGAGTGAATGTCCGTAGTAACGATAAGTAATAAGTTCGCGAACGATAGGTCCTTTGCCTTTGCGACAAGCTTTAGCCGCACGCTGCATAGATTCTCTAACAGCCATAACATCCATCCCGTTAACGATTTCCGCCTGCATACCATCATTTTTAAAACCAAGACCACGTTGTGCGAGATAATCAACACCCATAACTTCACCTTTCATTCTTCCTGTCATTCCATAAAGATTATTTACGATACAGAAAATAATCGGAATACCGAAAGGTGTACGTGTAAGTTCAGGATTTGTGAACTGTTCCATAGCGGCAATATTCATAGATTCTAGCGGGGCGCCGTTTGCATAAGCACCATCCCCTGCAAAAGCGCAAACGATTTTACCGTCTTTTCTGTAACGCGACGCGATTGCAGCACCTGTAGCGATAGGAATACCACCGCCTACAATTGCGTTAGCGCCGAGATGTCCAACAGAAAAGTCGGCGATATGCATTCCGCCGCCTCTGCCTTTACAATAACCTTCTTCTTTACCGAAGAGTTCAGCGATAGTTCTCATAACGTGATCTTCCATAACTTCTTCGCGAAGGTCATCGATTTTTGTTGACACAGCGCTTGGGAGACGTTTTCTTAACTGTTCTTCACTCATTGCCAAAATAGCAACGCAACCTTTGGCAATTCCATCACCATGTCCGCGATGCGTACTTGTGATGTAATCATCAACATTGATTGACGCACAAGCACCTGCAGCGGTAGCTTCCATACCGATTGACAAATGTGTTGGTCCGCGATAATTATAATCAGGTAATGGAGTGTAAACTCCTGAACGAAGCTCAAGAATCATTTCCTCAAAAGCGCGGATAGTCATCATCGTTTCGAGAAGGTTTACGGCTTCTTTTTTAGTAATTTTTTTCGCTTTTAAATCTTTTGCAAGCGAACTTGTGTACGTGAATTTTGGAATTGAAGGTGTTTCAACAACTCCTTTTTTAAATTCCGGACGTAAATCAGATAAGTATTGCATTTTTGTTTTCCCTTTTTGTTAAATTATTTATTTCGCAATTATAAAATTAATATTCTTCTTCTTAAAAAAATCTTTAAACGGTTGTTGCGGCTTTTTATCGCTTACAACTGTCTTGAATTTTGTCCATGGACATACATTAACAGCCGCTGTCGCACCAAATTTTGTATGGTCGATCAGCAGTACAACTTCCTTTCCACGTGAAATCATCATTTTTTCCGTTTCAACAACCAGACTGTTGGAATGACCGATACCTTCTAACGTCAATCCCCCGGCGCTAACAAAAGTTTTTGTGGCATTGTAGTTTTTTAAAGTTTCAATAGCAGGCTGACCGAGTAAAACTTTTGACGCGCGATAAAGATATCCGCCTGTAACTATCACATCAATATTGGAAAAGTCAGAAAGATAATCAGCAACAGTAATAGAATTTGTAATCACCTGAATATTTTTATGGGCGATGAATTTTGACATACTGTTTGTTGTTGTTCCGCCGTCCATAATAATTGTATCACCGTCTTCAACGAGCGCCGCTGCCGCTCTGGCAATACGTTCCTTTTCTTCCGCAAGAATACTTTGCCTTGCGTTAAAAGAATTTTTTGAACGGCGCGCGATAACTTTGCCTATACCGCCGCGAACACGCTCTGCCAAGCCGAGTTTCGCGATTGTTTCGAAATCGCGTCGGATAGTTGCTTCGCTCACGCGTATTTTTTTCGCTGTCTCGTTTATAGCGAGAAAGTTTTTTTTCGCGAGAGCGTCTAAAATAAGTTGTTGTCGTTGAGTAGCAATCATGTCGGTAACCCAATTCCGGCGACTAAATCGGGAGAATATATATTATTATTAGTATTTATCGGAGTTTCGGAGTTCACATATCGCCCCGCATATTCCGAAGTTGCCTTCACACCCAAAAAACGGAAATTTTAAAATGACCGTTTTAGCCGCAAGGGCGATCTGCAGCACATCGCTTTCTGCGTTATATAATGCTTGGCGTATATTTATACGCCGGCACATTTCAAGCCTTGAAACCGGCGTACTGCAGACCGTCGCCGAATTTGGGTATATTATGCCAGATTTTGCAACAAAAGTCAAGGCCCTGCAAATTATTGCAAATTATTGCAAATATAAAGTAATGTAAGCTTCCAGCTTACAAAGAAACTCTTGTTGAAATTCAACAATGGTGTAGGATCAAAGCAGAGAACCAGGCATACGCCGGTCACGTGCTTTGATTACTATAATGCCCGTAATTTATCATCATCGGCATATCAATTTTATAAAATCAACTTCTTTTTGATCATAAGGTGTTCCATCTTTATGTAAGATGTCATGAAACCATAGCCCGGGCGGAGATTTGTCAACGAGTTCTTTCCAAGGCAAAACCGTTTGGGTTTTTCCGCTAACGAATCCCCAGTTAAAACAACCCACATTTGCCTCTTTAAAAACAGGCATCTGTGTTTGAAAAAAACTGTCATTAACACGTGCCATATATTCAGTACAAAGAATTGGTCTGTTGTATTCTTTTAGTTTTTCTATTTCCACGCTAAGTTTATCGACGTCAAGGTAATTGTGGAAAGTTATAATGTCAGACTCGTTAAGCTGAAATTCATTTAGTTCCGGCATTTTATCAATCCAAACTCCCGCTGTCAATGGTTGAACAGGTTTAATTTCACGTGCCCACTCGAAAGTTTTTTTCAACAACGGAAGAGATTTTTCTCCCATCTCAGTGTTGCCCGGTTCATTATAAAGATCCCAGACAATCACTCTGTCATCATTACCGAATTTAGTAATAACTTCTTTTACATATTTTTCAAGTCTGCCCCATTGAGTTGGATCTAAAACGACTTTTTCTCCGGGACTTTGCACCCAACCGGAATTATGTACACCCGGTTTCGGTTCGGGTTGTTTACCAAGTTCAAATTCTTTGTTCCAGCAGTCATCAAAAAGAACCAGCATTGTTTTAATTCCCAACCCGGAAGATATTTCAAGATATTCATCAATCCTTTCAGCAAAACCGTCAGCGTCATTTTCCCATAGAAGGTCGTGCAGATAAACCCGCATTGCGTTGAAGCCCAGTTCCGCCGCCCAACCGAGTTCACGTTTAATAGTTTCTGTGTCGAAAGTATCTTCCTGCCACATTTCGAATTGATTAATAGCTGTACTTGGCGAAAAGTTACAACCAACGATCCACGGCATATTTTTGTACCATTCATTTGCTTTAACAGCAGTCCAATTAGTATTTCTCATTATTCATTTTTTGTTTTTTTAATTGTTTCGTGTTTTATCTATTTAAATAGCTTTAACATTATACAAAAAAGAGAAAATAAAATAAAGGGGGAGGGGGAAAATGGAGGGACGCTGTCCCCAGCGTCCTAATTGGAGTGATGGAGTAATGGAGTAATGGAGTAATGGAGTAATGGAGTGATGGAGTGATGGAGTGATGGAGTAATGGAGTAATGGAATAATGGAATAATGGAGGGATGGAGTGGTGGAGGGATGAATTTTGTATTAATATAACACTATCATCCCATAGATTTTAAATTCATGCAATTCGTATTTTTTTCTTTGCGAGCTTAGCGTCTTTGCGAGATAAATTATTTTCTTATTCCCCCTTTTTATAAAGTGGAACATTCCGAGTATTCCCTCGGGAGT
>JAUVKG010000227.1 GCA_030596365.1 Chlamydiota bacterium
ACTATTTATCAATTATATTTTCCAATAGTTAAAAAACAATTTCAATTATTTTTTGTGTGTTTGTGATTGTATGGCTGCTGTCTTATCTTAATAAAACATGGTTGCTTGTGCCGCCCTTTTCGGGCGAAATTATGTGATTTACATTTCCTGTGATTGAAACCACAGGCTAATGACTCTTGTCCTTATCGGACATTTGGTTTGTCAACTCCTTGAAAGGGAGAATTAATCCAATAATCCAACAATCCATTAATCCATCACTCCATTATTCCATTATTCCATTACTCCATTACTCCATTACTCCATTACTCCATTACTCCATTACTCCATCACTCCATTATTCCATTATTCCATTATTCCATTATTCCAATAATCCATTAATCCAATAATCCATAAGCAGGGATGCTTATGCTACTTTTAATCCATAAGCTGGAAGCTTATGTTACTTTATCAATCAACAAATCTACAACTTCATCAATTGATAAATTCGTTGTGTCAATTTCAATAGCATCAGGCATTTTTTTCAATGCACCTACCGGTCGCTCTTTATCGCGTTTATCCCTGTCAAGCACAGCTTTTTCCACATCATCAAGCGTGAGGTTGGGATTTTTCTTTTGGTCATCGGCAAGACGGCGTTTGGCTCTTTCACGCGAATCCGCCGTTACATAAAATTTTATGTCAGCGTCAGGAAAAACGTCGGAACCAATATCACGCCCTTCAAGAACGGCATCTCCAGCTTCAAGACCAAGCCGTCGCTGTTCACTGACAAGTAATTTTCTGACTTCCGGATTGTCGGCTACATCGGAAACATAACCACCGATATCCGGTGCAATTGCCAATTCAGTTAAATCATCCTCATTAACAAAAATGTGTTGTTTCCCGTCAATGTCTTTAAGATCAAGTTTTAATTCGTGGGCAAGGGAAGCTATCTTTCCGGAGTTGTCTGTCGGGATATTATTCATTCGTGCGAATGCGGCAACACCGCGATACATCAAACCTGTATTAATGTAAAAATAATTAATTTTTTTTGCGAGTTTTTTGGCTACGGTACTTTTGCCCGAAGCGACTGTTCCGTCAATTGCGATGATCATGGTATTATTTTGGATTTGTGATTTGTGATTTTGGATTTAAAATTTCTAATTGATCTAATTGACCTAATTGACCTAAAGAATAACCAAACCAAGAAAAAGCCAATTTTGTTTATTTCTTATTATTGGATTAATGGATTATTGGATTATTGGATTATTGGATTGTTGGATTAATGGATCACGGATTACAGATTACGGATTACGGATTACGGATCACGGATTACGGATCACGGATTACATCTTGCCTTCCGCAATGCACGTCACCCACGCTTTCCGACTTCTAGGGCCATCGAATTCGCAGAAATAAATCCCCTGCCAGGTTCCAAGTTGCAGTTTTCCGTTTTTAAACGGTACTGAAGCTGAATTACCCATTAAAGATGATTTTACATGTGCTGAAGAATTACCTTCATAATGTCGAAACCCCGGGAGTTCTTTTACAATATCATCAAGAGAAAGCAGAATGTCACGGACAACATCCGGATCGGCATTCTCATTAATTGTTATCCCGGCAGTTGTGTGCGCGATATGAACAAAACAAATCCCGTCAGAAATCCCGGTTTTTGCGACAGCTGATTGGACATCATTAGTAATATTGACCAACTGATTATTTTTTGAAGTAGAGATATTAATTTGCATATTTTTTTACCACTAATTTTTTAACCACTAATGAACACAAATAAACACTAATTTATGTTACTATTTTTTATTATTTTTAATATTATAAACTAAAGCGAATAAATTGTCAAAGAAATTTAAAAAATTGAAAATGGAAAACTAAGAACTAAACCATCATTTGCCGAATAAGCAGTAGATCACCTAAAATTATATGATTCACCTCATTTTTAACATTTTTAGAAAGCGAGATGAATCCGGTTCCTGCCCCCATATTATTCTTAATCAGAATTTATATTGTTTTATCAATTCACATACCAATCAGAATTTAAAACTGAAATTTAATTTTTTTGTGAATGTTCTTAAATTTATAAAAATCAATTATCTTGTCATGCTGCAGTCGCCCAAGCAAAATATCTTTGCCGATATTTAGTTCTTCAGCGAAATCAGAAATAGATTTCAGAGAGAGAGTTTTATTATTTTGAATCCATCTTTGATATTTGTTATTCGGAACAAGAGTGTTTGCAGCCCAATTATCAGCTTTAATTTCTCCGGCTGTAGAAGAATGGTTATCAAACTCGATAAAAGTTTCAGTTTTATTACTATAAAAGATATGGAATAGTTCATGAAAGAAAGTAAACCATAAAATATCATTTTGTTTAGAAGATGTGCTCAACTGTAAAAGCGGTTTTTCAGGTGACATCCATCTTACTGCACCGCAAATTCTTGTCTTTGATAAATACGGAGAAATAACTACCGCAACCCCACATTCCGCACAAATAGCTTTAAGTTTTAGGAAAGTTGAATCTAATTTATATTTAGTAAATTCTTTAAAAACCGTAATATTCTCCCGTAATTTTTTGGCATCAAAGTTATTTGTAGCAATTTGCCGACTTGCTATTTCACCATGTCTTAACCAAGCTGCAAGTGATTCGAACGAAATATTATTATTGTTCGCGATTCTAAATCCTGCAGCTTCAACAACAGGTATTTGCGAAAAGGAAGCTACAGCGAAATAACGTAATAAGTTTTCAGCTTTTACATTTTTCTTGCGCGTTTTTTCCACCAAACCTAAATTTGCTAATTCAGCATAAGGGAATTTTTTCACTTCCTCTGCTTCTTCTTCCATTTTCTTTTCATCTTCCAATTTATGCAATATTTCTCGATAATTCTTTTCAAGTGAGTTCCAAAATGAAGCCGGGATTGATAATATCCGCTCAAGCTGAAGAGCAAGTTGAGGCGTAAGCGGTTCTTTACCGTTAATTACACGATTAATCGATTTCCCCGATCGACCAAGTCGTTTAGCAAGTTCAGTTTGTGTAATACTGTAATCTTCAATTGTTTCCTGAAGAGTTGCACCCGGTGGCACAGCATAATCGGGATTATATTTATATTTAGTATTCATAATAATTTCGATGCGGACTCTTTACCGATTTTTAAATAGTGTCTGACCGAAAACCCCATTTCTTCGCACGGTGTTTATTTTGGATGGCAGAATTGTTTTAATCCTGAATTCATGCCTTGGGGCATGGATAAAGGATTTAAACCATTATGAGGCCAAAAGAAACGCCGCCGATTTATCGGTCATAATGCGAATCATGGGGATCTTCGGTCAGGCACTAAATAGCAACGAATTCTGTATTACAGATTTTAGCGAGTTGTTTTGTTCGGAAAAATATTTGCATTAAAATATTATAACAAACCCAGCTCCAAATGTCAATATCTTTTACCATTTTGGTAAAAGACTTGAAGATAATAGAACAAGAATTCCGTTAACAAACAAAAGGATTGAAAACAATTGAATTTAATTATTTTGCCGTAAATCATTTTGCAGATGTGAAGTTTAATATTCACAAAAAAGTAGATTTAAGTAATTAAGTAAAATCTCATAGCATTTTCTTAATGGTTAAAAATTCTATTCTGCAAAATAATTGACAGCAGAATGATTTTAATATTATAAACCAAAGTGGAATGTTTATTTATCGACTCGACAAACGGCTCCCATAATATTATAATAATATGGGAATGCAATCCCTTAATATTATAATTTTATCGGAAAAGTTTTATGAACAGATTCAGATACATTCAGATTATCACGCTGCTTGCAGTCATTTCTATTTGTGTCGGAGTTGTATATATGCGCCGCAACGCAAATAATAAAAATTGCGAGCCGGAATTTGTTCCAACACATCAAGCTGAACAAAAAGCCGTTGAAACTGTCGTTCATGAAAGCTCTGACACCTTTCCACAACTACAAGAAACAGAAAGTTATTCCTTATCAGATGAGTGGATTGCATTTCAGCAGAGCACTAACGTTGCTCAAAGCTTCGGTACAAATACCGAGCAATCGACAACCGAATTAGATGCTTCACAAAGTTCTGGAGAATCTGCTTTAGAAGCTTATCGTAATAGTGTGCTATTTCATACTGGTAAATATTCACGATTGATGCAAGAGGATATTTTAGTCTATGGAAATATAATTACTAATTTATTAAAGCAAGCATTAAATGAGGATTCTCAATCCGCAGAAATATTAACCGGAAAATATTGGGATTCGAACTGCGCTGCAACATTTGTTGCTGATAAAGCCTTCGAAGCTGCTTATAAAAAAGATATACAGCAGTTAGAGAAAAATTACGCGATGTTAACAAATCATTCCGGTTCGCTTATTCTTACATCACGAAGTATTGACGCCATACCGTCAATTGAGAATCGTCTGGCAACATATTACTTGTATAATAAAAAAGCAAGGGATTTAAAAAAGGTGAAATACTTATCAGAAAAACTTACCCGTGGACGTTCAGGGAAACTATTTTTAATTCACCCAAAACACCCCCATGCTGTTCAATGCTATGATCATGTGAGACGGTGGTACAAAAGCCACCTGGAATCATTACAGGAAAAAAAATAAAATAAATTTAAACCACATAAGTGACATAAGATAACATAAGGAAATAATTGGTATTTAAATCTAAAATAAAATTAGTGTCTTTGTGTCTTAGTGGCGAAAGAAATATAATGATTTTGCCGCGCCCCGCGCATGCTGGGGTCCTAAATGATCTTGTAAAATAAATTAAATTAATAATTAATAAATAGTATGTTTATTCCTACTACAAAAAATGAAATAAAAAAAATCGGCTGGGATGCGCTGGACATAATCCTTGTTTCCGGTGACAGCTATATCGACAGCCCTTATGTCGGTACTGCGATTATCGGAAAAATTCTGATGAAAGCAGGGTTTCGTGTCGGGATTATCGCTCAACCGGATATAAAATCTGAAAAAGATATAACACGACTCGGTGAACCGGAACTTTTCTGGGGAGTTAGCGGCGGCTGTATAGATTCAATGGTCGCGAATTATACCGCATTGAAAAAATTCAGAAAAACTGATGACTATACACCGGGCGGAATGAATAACCGCCGTCCTGACAGAGCTGTACTCGCCTATTCAAATCTTATCCGCCGTCATTTTAAAAATACCGCTCCAATTGTTCTCGGCGGTGTTGAAGCAAGTTTAAGAAGAGTTGCTCATTACGATTTTTGGTCAAAT
>JAUVKG010000339.1 GCA_030596365.1 Chlamydiota bacterium
AGGATTTTTATCCGGAATTGCCACCTCAGGAATTGCGGTATGTGCCGGAAGAGAAGTAACACGTTTAGGTAGTGAAAGTTTACGTTTCTTTTTCAATTCTTTTTTTACAGGCGTTGTTCCGGGAAGATCCGAGTAACTTTCATTTGCATCCACTTTTGCAGTAACATTAGTTGAAGTTAAAGTAGACACATCAGGAAAATCGGTTGTTTTTTTTTCATTTTTTATTGAAGTTGAAACTAAAGCAGATATATCAGGAAAATTTGTTAATTCCTTTTCATTATTTTCAGTTAATTTGACAGGTTCTGATTTTTCAACATGATTTTCAGTTTTTTCTTTGTTGATTATATTCTCATCAACTTTCTTAATTTCAGGTTCAAGCTTTTCTAAAATATTGTTTTGTTCCAATTCAACGATTTCCTTAACTTCAGAATTAACATTGATTCCGTTAACCAATTCATCAAGTAATTTATTATCAGCCTGATTGATCAACTCAAGTGTTTTCTCAGATTGTTTAAGGGCAAGTCTGTTTACTTCATTCAATTGCTGTTCTAACTTCGAAATGGCAGCAGACTGCTCAAGCCAAAGACTTTTGGTTTCGTCCATATCGCGTTTCATTTCTCGAATATTCTTTCTTAAAGGACTGATTTCCCGGCTTACAGAAATATCATTCCCTTGCCACGCCCTTCGCCATGCATCGGCAGCTACCACCAAAATAAGGATAAGTAAGAAGTATATAATTTTTGGCGTTTTAGTAATCATATTTCTTTATTCTTTTTTGAAAACACCGGCAGCAACTGTGTGCTCAATCTTTGCTGGCGATCATATATTTCCTTATACAACTTCGCATTTTTTTTATCCGGTAAATGAACCGCACGACCGAGTTTAACGAATTTATCAGTCCAGATCTCAATATTATGCTCACCGTTCTTTTGAGTTTCATAAGCCCACAAAGCTTGAATTGCAGCGCCAATGGCAGCCGCTTCCTCATTTTTCAAGGTTCTACACTCAGTATTAAAAACATCAGCACAGATTTGACGCCACAATGCACTCTTGGCTCCACCACCGGTTAAACGAATCTGTTGTGGATTTATGTTTTTGCTTTTTAAAAGTTCAACTCCATAATTAATGCTCATTGCTGCGCCTTCCATAGCAGCTCTGCAAAAATGCGCCGGTGTAAAATTTAACGCGGTCAATCCATACATAACTCCTTTTCCATCAGGAATATTCGGTGTTCTTTCGCCGCTGAAATATGGTAAAAGCTGCAACCCTTCAGCACCCGGAGCTATTTTTTTTGCCAATCGTCCAAGTTTGTCGATTGATATACCGAAAGCCTTTCTTACAAGTTCGGTTGAAACAGTACAGTTCATAACACATAGCAAAGGAAGCCATGCTCCTGTGCTATCGCAAAAAGCTGCTATTTCGCCTGCTTTCTCATCTATCACCGGTTTATTTGAATAGGCAAAGATGGTACCTGATGTTCCGAGGCTCGCGGTAACCACACCGGGTTTTACATTTCCGGTTCCGATTGCCGCCATCATATTATCACCTCCGCCTGTAGAAACGATACATTTTTCAGATAAGCCAAGAGTTTTTGCAATTTCCGGATTTAGTGTTCCGACAATTTCGTTTGAATTTTGAATTTCCGGTAAACACGCTGAAATATTTTTTTTATCATCAAGAGCTCGAATCACTTTTTTCGACCACACTCTTTTCTTAATGTCAAAAAGAGCCGTTCCTGATGCATCGCCGGCTTCCATTACTGCTTTTCCTGTCAACCAATAATTAATATAGTTATGCGGCAAAAGGATCAACGATAATTTTTTATAATTTGCAGGTTCATTTTCTTTCAGCCATCTAATTTTCGAAGCGGTAAAGCCAGGTGGAATACTATTTCCTAATGCAGCGATTGTACGTTTCAGTCCGCCAAGATTTTCCATTAAACACTCAGCCTGCTTTTGCGTTGAAGTATCATTCCACAATTTAGCACGCCTGATCACTTGTCCTTTTTTATCAAGCGGAACAAAGCCGTGTTGCTGCCCTGAAACGCCGATAGCGAGCACTTGTTCCGAAGTAATTTTTGATGATTTAATTACAGCGCAAATAGTTTTTTTAACTGCTAAAATCCAATCTTCAGGATTCTGTTCACGTGAACCATCTGGTTTTTCATATAACCGGTATTTTTCGGCAGCAATTTCACATTCACGGCCGGTAGCAACGTCCATCAGAACTGCTTTAGTTGATTGAGTGCCACTATCAATGCCAATGGTGTAGAATTTTTTAATTTTCAATATATTAATTATAATTAATTATTCTAAATTCTGAACTTGTTCACGCATTTTCTCAAGTTCTTCTTTCATAATAACAATGGAACCTGATATTTCGGCATTATTACATTTATTGCCTATCGTTGTAATTTCACGAAACATTTCCTGGAGAATAAAATCAAGCCGCTTGCCAATTACTCCTCCCTTATTCAAAGTCTTTACAAAAATGTTTGTGTGGGCTTTCAACCGGGTAATTTCTTCAGTAATATCAACACGTTCGGAAAAAATACCTATTTCAGTTATAACTCTTACAGGATCAAACTCAACATCGGCTTGTTTTTTCAATTGCTCAATTCTACTATTAACTTTTTTCTGATATGCTTTAACAACCTGTGGCGCAAGTTTTTTTATTTCAGCATTTTTTTTATCAATAGTTTTAATTCGAGATTTTATATCCTTAACTAACGCTGCACCTTCTTTTGCGCGGGAAGAAATATGAGATTTAATTGCTTGAGCCGTTGCTTTCATAAGCGGGGCTCGCAGTTTTTCAGCCGAGAAGTTTTCCTGTAAAATATTATTGTTTGACAAAAAGCGGAGCAGAGTGTCGAGATTCCCTTCAGGAGAAAGTCCGGTACTTTTGGCTAATTCTTTGAATTTTTCTACTGCTTCGCGAACTTGACTTTTATTAAACGGTATCACATCGGTATTTTCTTGATTATACTTGAGGAAAACAGTTATCTGCCCCCGCGAAAGTTGTTTTTTTACAACATCACGAATAGCATTTTCAAACAATAAAAAATCCCGCGGAAAATTGCAGCGAATGTCACGTGAACGTCCGTTCACGCTTTTAACTTCAACTTCAATAGTCGCATTACCGGCTTGGGACTTACCCGAGCCATATCCTGTCATCGAACAAATCATTTTAAAATTAAATGGTAAAAATAATTAAAATATAATTTTGTGTTTAGGCAAAGGTAAAAATGGCATTTCACCCCCTAATTACCTTTACTATAAACCAATTAAAATAGTTATTAATTATACCATTACAGTTTTTAAAATGCAAACTGCAAACCAGGACATACCAGTTTTTTTATAATCAACTTAACGAAGTAACGCGCCACTCACGTTCACCATCCAATCGTTCAATCATTAATCATTCGATAACAAATGTGAATAAGTCTTGAAAAAGCTTTGAAAAAGTTGTGACAATCTACTGGAACCAGCATGAATAAACAGTTTCAGCTTTTTGTAATAAATGTGAATAACCTGTGAATAAAGTGAGGAAATTCATCCCGTTGTGATGAATTTAGAATTATTTTGCCCATTTTTTTTGTTCTTTGGTGTGACGGGATGTTGATTTTTAATTCCTTTTCATTTTTTGATGAGTGGAGATTGATTTTTATTCCTTAATATTGTATAATATTTGCGATTTAAAAATCTAAATATTCGGGG
>JAUVKG010000311.1 GCA_030596365.1 Chlamydiota bacterium
TCTTAAACCACTTCCGGAAAATGAAATAACTATAACATATCCAATTTATGTTCCCGCTCACGTTGAAGGTGCAATTGAATTTGAGGAAAATAAAAACATTAAAATCACCGGCGGAATTACTTCGACAAAAAATATGAATTATAATGGACCGCGATGGAGTGGCGATGAACAACTTTATTGGACAGGCGCCAAGCCGGGCGAGTATCTTGAAGTTGAAATTAATTCCTCTGAGGCCGGTGAAAAAAATCTTGTCGGGCAAGTCGCAAGAAATAATGATTATGCTATAATTCAAATTTATTTTAACTGCGAGAAAATCGGGAAAAAATTCGATTGTTACAGATCAGGACTCAAAGTTTCATATAAAACCGATTTCGGAAAAGTTAAATTAAAAAATGGAAAAAATATTTTGAAAATAGAAATCACAGGTGCTAATCCCAAAGCGAAAAAATTATATAAGCTCGGGCTTGACTATTTTAAATTTGAACCACTACAGTCCGTTGAAAAATGAAAAAAACTAAAATTATTGTTGTCGGGGCAGGCGATCGCGGAAGCGGTTACGCTTCTCGTGTGCTTAAACTCTCTGAAAAAGCTGAAATCGTAGGCGTAGCGGAGCCGCGCGAAGAGTGGCGAAACCGTCTTGTTCAGAAACATGATATTTCTTCATCAAACATTGTTGATGATTGGCGGGAATTAATTTCAAAACCAAAATTTGCTGATGCGGTAATAATAGCAACTCAGGATTCTCGGCATAGAGAGCCGGCAATAGCTTTTGCGTGCAAAGGATATCACATTATGCTTGAGAAACCAATGGCGCCGAATGAGGAAAGTTGTCGTCAGATTGTTTCGGCAGTAATTGATTCAGATGTTATTTTTGCTGTTTGTCATGTCTTGCGTTATACACAATACACTCAAAAAATTAAAGAAATAATATCAAATAATCTCATCGGTGATGTCGTTAATATTCAAAGATTAGAACCGGTGGGATACCTTCATCAGGCGCATTCTTTTGTGAGAGGAAATTGGCGGCGTGAAGATGAATCTTCTTTTATGTTAATGGCGAAAAGTTGTCATGATCTTGATTGGATTCATTATATTATGAACAGCAAGTGCTGTTCAATTCAGTCCTTTGGTACCTTAAAACATTTTCGCGCGGAAGAAAAACCGGAGGGTGCGGCAGACAGATGTGTGGACTGCCCGATTGAATCTGAATGTCCTTATTCGGCAAAAAAACTTTATATCGGTTGCGTCAAAAAAGGAAGTACAGGATGGCCGGTTAGTGTTATTACTCCAATTGTTAACGAAGAAACTGTTATGGAAGCGCTGCGCGTTGGTCCTTATGGTCGCTGTGTTTACTCTTGCGATAATGATGTTGTAGATAATCAGGTTGTAAATATGCAGTTCGAATCAGGAAGCACAGCAAGTCTAACAATGACTGCTTTTGCTGAAGGGCGGCACAGAGAAACGAGAATTTTCGGGACTAAGGGTGAACTGGCAATAGACAGAAATTCAATACGGCTTTTTGACTTTCTTACTGATAAGTGGGAAGAAATAAAACTTGATTCCGGCGACCATTCTATAATCGGTGGTCACGGTGGCGGTGATTTTGTGTTGATTGAAAACTTTATTGACGCAATCCAAAGCAATGACAAAAGTCTTATTTTGTCGGGTGCGGAAGAAACATTAGAAAGCCATTTAATGGTATTTGCCGCTGAAAAATCTCGACGGGAAAATAAAGTGATTAATCTTTGACCAGTTTGGCGTTGCTCGAAACGTTAGTGCTTATCGGATATTCGATTTTTAATTATTTTGACAAAACAATTTACGACACCTGTCCCGAGACTCGCATAGCGATGTGCTCGTGGAAAACAATTTTTTAAATACAAAAATGTATTTTTCTGCGGGATGATAGTGAAAATATAACTATTTAAGAATACAAATGAGCTTATCTAAAATTAGAAAAACTGTAATAATTAATCGCGCTGTGTCAGGATCAGGTAAAACAACCATATCAAGATGCATTGCACAGACTGTTAAAACTGCAGGTCTTCGTGTGACAAGACATTCTACTGATGATTACTTCCTTACCGCATCAGGGACTTATGACTTTATACCTGAAAATTTAGGAGAATATCATCAGAAAAATTTGGATGCATTCTGTAATGATATTGATACGGGAATTGATTTGGTAATTAATGATAATACAAATTTATCTTCGTGGCATAGTGAGCCTTATATTGAAGCCGGTAAAAATGCGGGCTATCAGATCATTGTTATAGAATACGTACCACGCAGTTTGGATGAGCATGTGGAATCACAGATAATGACAGAAGAGTACCCTGAGGCACATGGTGTTCCAAAAGAAACAATAATCCAAATGATAAGCGAATATCATGAATTCAAGAAATCATTTTCTGAACATTATAATGCAGATTTTGTTATCGAAATTCTACCTAACGAGTTCCATTCGATTAAGAAAAGCATAGGTGGAAGTGTTTTAAATTTGATGACGTAAGAGCAAGCACGTGACCAGCGGATGCCTGGTTCTTGCTTGCGGTTGAAAGTAAAAAGTGAAAGGTGGGAAGGTGGGAAGGTGGGAAGGTGGGAAGGTGGGAAGGTGGGAAGGTGGGAAAGTGCGAAAGTGCGAAAGTAGGACAAAGAAATTAATCAAAACTGGACGTCCCGAAACTCTCCCCCAGCATACGCGGGGCGCGGCGGGCACGCAAAATAATTAATATCAAAACAATTAAATCACTAACTCGTTAAATCGTTAAATCGTTAAATCATTAAATAATAAATCAGTGGTAAAAAAAATTATTGACAGAATAATGAACGTGAGTACAGCGTTACTTCGTTAGGGTGACAGAATGATTAAATATTCAGAAAAAATTATTTACAAACGCAAAGAAATCAAATTTGCTCCAAAGGAGGAAATTTCATCCGAGCGACAAAACCAAGCAAAACCTGTCGCGAAAATCAATAAAATTATAATTCTGCATTCATTAGTGTAAATCCGTGTAATTCGTGTCAAAAATAGTATTAATCATAAAATCATTAAATCACCAAATCATTAAATAATAAATGTGGTTAAAGAAATATATTTTGAAGTTTAAAACAAAAAAATTATGTTTTCTTATGTCTCTTATGTGGTTAAAGAAATTGTATTAATTGTTTAGTGTAAATCCGTGTCCGGGCATGCGCCGGATTCCCAAAAATTAGTGTCAAAATAATTAACAAGGAAGAAAAACTATGAAATTATATGATGGACCAATTACAAAACAGTTCCGGCCTATAGCTATTCGGGGAAAGTATAACCGGGATTCTCTTGCCGGTCTTCCTCTTACAGAAGATATGCAACAGGGAAGTGATCCTCTGCCTAAAGGCCGCTCGGTCTGTTACGGTCTTCCTTTTAAAATCGGGAATATTCATGCGTTAACGAATAAAACCGTGGGCTTTTCTGTTCGGAATATGAAAGCTGAATGGCTGGTTTTTATGCATGTGAACGATGTGACACCTATTGCAGATCCACTTACGGAGAAACCTTTCCGCGGTGATGGGCGGCTCAATGAACTGGTCGCATTATACTGTATTGTTTATGCCGATGGAAATGAAGAAACAGTGGAAATACGACGGCGACATCATATTGGTACCGCTTTCCCGAGATGGGGTGAAAATTGCTTTTGCGCCGTGCCGTTTCGCAAACCTTTTGCAGCCAATACTTTGGTGGGTGAGATTGATGTGCGTTTGTGGGGAAATCACCAGTTTGGTGTTGATTTGCAGGATCGATGCGATGATAAATTACACTGGATGCAATGGCTTTACGCATGGGAAAATCCTCACCCGGAAAAAGAAATTGTGCGTGTTCGGCTGGAACCTTTAAAAGGCTTAACCGTTCTTTCCGGACTGACAATGGGTAATGCGTCTTCCAATCCGCTGCGCTGGAGATGGCGGCGTAAATTATTGCTGAAACTACCGAAAGGGA
>JAUVKG010000193.1 GCA_030596365.1 Chlamydiota bacterium
GCGAGGATGAGAATAATGAGTTTTAAGTATTTCTTCAAGGTAGAAAATTTATGTTTGTAAGAGAAAATTCATTTTAGTAAAAATGAATTTATAGCTATAAATTCAAATCTTTGATTTGAATTTTCTCCAATAAATGATAAATGATAAATAATAAATGATAAATAGACACGGTTCCGGTATAACATCTTCAGCAATATGAATAGAAATATTTTGCTGATAAGTTTTTCCACCGGAAGATATTCGGGCGGTAACTGTATGATTAGATGCTAAATCGAAACTGAATTTCGCCATGTCTTCTATGGAAATAATTCCATCTGAAGCGTCTATGTTAAATCTTCCATCTGCATCGTCTGTCAAGTCAAAAGAGTACGTATCTGACGACAAATCAACATATGGAGTAAGATAACAAATAGACGTGCCGTTTGCATAGCCGTTTTGAATGATAAGTTCAGGTAAAAACGCGCTGTTGTAATTCTCTATGTCGTTAATGTCCCATGTTTCCATGTTTGCACGAATACCTGATTGTGTTGACAAAGCTGATTGCACCCGGTATTCACAGAATTTCCCTTTGTAATATCCAAAACCGGATGCACCGCCAAAAGAGCTGGCAGAAGGATGAACCGTACGAGGGCTTGTCAGTCCGGTTTTAATTTTAATTCCGTTTACAAAAAGAGAAGGCGTTTTGTTTGAGTAAACTATGGAAATATGAGTCCATTCGGTTAGTGGAGTGTCAGATTTCCAAGCAAGAATAGCCGGCATATAAGCCGTGCCATGTTCATAAACAGCGATACCATTCGTACCGACAGAAACGCCTGCGCCGGAATGAATGGCTCCATCGCCCCAGTCTCCGCCATGCTGTGGAGAAACGGCATAAGCAGTTTCGCTGTCAAGACCTGCTGTACCGCTTGTAGATTCTTCAGGGATAACAATTGATTTCTCCGGTTTAGCGTAAAAAGAAACAGTAAAATTGTTTTCCACACCGGCAATAGTTTTCCCGGTATTTGTGAAAGAACTGCCGTCAAAATAAGTGCAGTTCAATTCAACATTGAAACGTGGTGTCATACTGATATTACCAACTTTAACAACAAATTTTCTATCAGCAAGAGAAGAATTATTATCAGCAGCACAAACGGTAACAGTATGCGAAGAAGCGTTTTCATAATCGAGTAAATTACCTTTCAGCACGCTTACTTCTCCATCAGCCGGGTCAATTGCGAAACGTTCGCCTGTGCTGTCAGACAAATAAGTATGATAATTTTCATCATCATTTCCGCCTGTGACAATCGCATTGAAGACTTTTGTTCCGAGAGGGCTTCCTTCGTTTATGGAATCATCCTGAAGCCATTTCCCGTAAAAAGCTGACGCAAGATTTTCTTCCGCGAGAGTTCCCGGCAGGGATTCAATTTCCGTTTCAGTCAGGGGGCGGGTCCAAACGCGATAATTCCATAAATTACCGCCATATCCATAATTACCCCATACGTCTCCGCCAAAATAATCTATGGTAATATATGAATTAACCATCGGACTTCGTAATCCTTTATGAACAAATTGCCCGTTAATGTAAAGCGAAGGTGTTTGATTAGAATAAACAACAGTAATATGTGTCCAGTCAAAAACATCACCGGGCCAAGTAAGCAGCGGCGGCGCATAATTGGGACCATGTTCGTAAACGCTGATGCCGTTCATACCAACAGCGAAACCAACTCCCGCACTGTTAGCCGGATAAGAACCATCTCCGCCATGTGTTGGCCGAACAGCAAAGCTTGAGATCACCGGACCTACAGCGCCGTTAGTTTGTTCATTCCATAAATCTGTATTGGTATAAGGTTTAGCCCAGAAATCAACGGTGAAATTATTTTTGATTTGGGGTCGCAAACCTGTTGTAATAACATCAGTTCTGTCACTGTTAAAAAACAATCCTTCCGATAAAAGTTGCGGTTCAATAAAACTGCGGTGGCCTGACAAAGAAGTAACAATATATTTTGTGTCACCGGCAACCCATTCCGCCCAGAGGATTGTGTTTGTTTCATATTCGCAAGTAGCGGCAGCGGAAACCAGCGATAGATTTCCATGATCATAATAATGAAAAGGCTGTTTTTGTAAGTCGCTTAGAAGAGCAACGCCTTCTCCAAAAGCCCAAAGAGGATGAACCTTAATAGTTCTGCTTCGGAGATAAGTCCAATTTTTATCATAATAAGAGAGGCGAACTTTTGTATATGGATCTTCTGTTACATCAGGATCGTCACTTACATTTACAATAACAATAAATTCCTCTTTCCCGCTATCATAGGCAAGATCTACACTCACTCCACCTGTATTCGGTAAGTTATCAGTAATTTGTTCATGTTTATTTGTCGGAAAAGTCGGGTCAGAACATCGAATAACGTCAACATAAGTACCCCCGCGGGCTTTATCGGCATCAGTGTAAATCATATAGAAATAGCCGTCATTAGCACGAACAACAGCCGACTGACCCACGCCGTAAGTTTTAGGTTCGGAAGTATCAGTTGGCGCGAGGATATGTTCGCCATTATGCAGGCGTGCCCACGAGCGCCCTCGATCATAAGAAATTGCCATACCGATTCTAGTAGTTGCGGGTAAAACGCTGTTATCCGTATTGCCGCTATAACTCAAATAAAAAATCCCATTCACGCTAAAAACGTTAGGGTCACATGCATGAACATCGTCAAATTTAGAAGGGTTATGACTTGGCGCAAGTACATATTTCTTTTCTGCATCAAGCAATCCTTCAAGAGTGGGAGATTCTTTATAAATAATATTATCGCCTCCACCTGACCCACCGCTCCATATTTTGTAAAGGCCTTCTACATCATCATACATAAAAGAAGGACAATAATTATAAGTGAGTTCCTGATCGGGAATAATATTTTGAAATGCCCTAAGCTCACTAAACGCGTTTTTTACATCGGAAATATAAAGTACATCTTCGGGAATTTCTTCTTTTGAAATGCCCGGACCTGACCAGCTTGCAGACAATGTCATTGGACCCGTATTTTGAAAATAACCAACTTCAAATTTGTGCATTCCTTTTGTCAGAGTTATAGAAGCGGAAACTTCTGTAACACCATGTTGTCCATCGTTATCAATAAGCAGCGCGTCGTCAATCCACAATTTTGAACCGTCATCGGAATTAAGATAAAAAGTATAACTTCCATTTGTTTGAATATCAATGTAACCCTCAAATTGAACAAAGAAGTTTTCTGTTTTAAGCGCTTCCGAAAGGTCAATCTTTTTGACGAGTTTTCCAAAAGTAGGATGCGTTCGAACGAGCATACTTGTAAAAAGAGGGATTGAATATATTGGCGGAACAATCTTTTGATATCCACGGTTTAATGGCGCGTCATCGTTTATAGGCAACTCCCAATACTTCATAAAAATTCCCTGAGCAGAGCAGGCTGTATCACTGGAACCGGCAGCCAAATCAAGATAAATACAATTATTTTCATAGCGGAGTGAAGGAACAAGTCCGCCAAACCCGCTGAAAGTAACATTCCCGCCCGTAAAACTTGTCTGGTCGGAGTAGCCGTTATGTTTTATAAGAAGAAAGCTTTTTACCGCGCCGGAAGCTCTTGTGTAATAAGTTCCTCTGATATTAAGTTTCGCGCCTGAAGAAATGTAAATCGAAGAATTTGTCATTTCTACACTTGCGATTCCATCTGCGCCAAATTCAAATTCCAACGTAGAACCATTATCGAGAAAAAGGCTTGAACCGCCTGATTTCACACCGGCAATAGAAGGCGATCCATTTTGAATTGTCAAAGTGCCACGCACATGTAAAAGGCTATTCCAAACAAGTTCACCACCGGAAATTGTCATTTTGCCATCTGCTGTAGTTGAGCTTCCAACGCTAATATTATTGGCTAAAACAGAGCCACCGATAATTTTCATTTCTGAGCCTTCCGAGCCGAAGTTTTCGCCGACTGTGATCTCATATGCGTAGAAAGCTCCGTTACCGGAAACAATCATTTCCCCAAGGCCTTTATTACCAATATAACATTGCGATGTTCCCAACATTTTTAAAGAACCGGCGGAAAGATTTAAAGTGCCGGATGCTGTTCCACCGGTACCGCCATTGTTATCGCCTACGCTTAAGTAAGAAGAAAGCGAAAGTTCTCCGCCGCAAAGCCAGAAGATTCCATGATTATCTTCGTCTCTTCCGAGAATCAATATCGGCGCGGAAAGTTTCCCATCCGGCCGCATTTGAATTTTTCCCCAGCGGGGAGATGATGCAGACTGTCCGCAGAAAATTGCGGCACATTGATTGACATCAGAATTAATAATAGCGGTTCTTCCGGCAGAAAGGATTGGATTATCACTGGAAGTAGGAACGCGATTGAGATGCCAATTTCCCGGAACGTTCCAGTTTCCTTCGGAAGGGTTGAACACGATATTAACCGCAGAAAAAGCCGGCAGGGAAAAAAACAAAGTTATTATAAACGAGCAAGCAATTTTTTTCATAAATCCATTCACTAATTTGGTTTTACATCGGGAGTGGGCAAGGGGGATTTAAAAATCTATCTCCCCATATAATTTATTATACCATTTTTTTGAATATTTCCCTTTAATTAGGATACTTGCTCACAATTGTCCTTAATGAAACGGTTGGTGACTCCGGTTTACCCGCAGCAATATCACCTTCAGTAAATTTTGCCACCAGGATTTCTCTGGCACCCGTACGAGAATAATCGTAGATAATATGAATGATTCCATCAGATCCTTGCTGACCATCCGGATAGGAAATTCCGTTTCTTCCATCAAGAAGCAGTCCGCTCGACCATATTTTACCATCATCTTTTGACAAATAGACGGTCAGATGCGAACGTCCTGTCTTTTTGTTTACGGGCCCATGATTGATAAGCATTAAATTACCTGATCGAAGTCGGCGGATAAAGAAACGCGCTGGCGAATGCTGAATGGCAGAAGGAACAAGATCGCTCCATGTTTTCCCGCGATCTTTCGAAAAACTTTCTCCAATGCCGTAAGTTGTGCGAACCAGCATCCACAAGGTTTTATCTTTTTTTTCAACGATCATATGTTCATCGACATTTTGTGCTTTTTTAGGCACTTTACATGCGCCGAGAAGATTAAATGACCGGCCGTTATTTGTAGATACTACAACTTTTGCACTTTTATCAGAATGCCAAATTGCCACGGGTAAAAGCCACTCATCTGAGGAAAGAACAGTTGGTTTGCACATCATAATTCCATCGGTAATACGTCTGGGTTTTGACCATTTGGAGCCATCTTTATCCGGATTGTTGTTAGTCATTGCCCAAAGACCGGCAATTGCAGCATCATGACCGATCGTCTGCGACCAAAAGACCCAGAGTTTCCCTTGTGGGTCAAGCCACAATTCAGGATCAAAGGCACGAATCGGTCCATCACCATCGGGGTCAACAACAAGTTTTTCTGTCCATGTTTTCCCTTTATCCCCGCTATTTGCAATAACGACATAATTATTTTTATCTTCTGCCGAAGTTTTTCCTGCATACCAGGTTGCCCATAATTGACCTTTAGTGCTAATTGCCAGGCTAGGTATTCCCTGGAATTTCCGGGTTACCAATGAGTGATTTTTATCAGGAATTTTTACGAGTTGAGGTGGAGCTGCAAGCTCCTTTTCGGCAGCAAACGCATACATAATAAAATTTAATGCAAGGGTTAATATGAATAGTTTTTTCATATTAGCAAAGTTTATGTTTAGAAGAGAAAATTCATTTTAGTAAAAATGAATTTATAGCTATAAATCCAAATCTTTTATTTGAATTTTCTCCAATAAATAATAAATGTCATAGCGATAGCGAAGATCCCGGCCCCAAAGGGTGTCGGGAATAAATAATCTAATTAAATCTCCCTAACCCACTTTAGAAAAGGGGGAATTAATATAAAGATAAATAAAAACGGTTCCGGGATTTCACTGCCATAGTG
>JAUVKG010000090.1 GCA_030596365.1 Chlamydiota bacterium
TTGGAGTTCAATTCCATATTACACCACTTTGAGAAAAAAATGCAATCAGTGAGTAAATTAGTTTATGGTGAGAACACACGTCATTTCATAGCGCCGGGCGCGGCGCAAAGAAAAAAATCAATATTTTTAATGATTTATATATTAGGCTCAATGGTTTTTTTACAATCGGTTCATTTTTTCTGTTGTATAAGAAAAGTATTTTATCTCGCTAAGGCGATAGAGTAAGGGAAGGGATTTTACTCCCTTACCCTCCTCGTCAAACCGTGCATGCGATTTTCCCGCACACGGCTTACCGATAGTCTTCATCTCAAGTTTTCATAACAAGTTGTTAGTATCAACTTTGTGAACATTTGATTAAGATGTTCATTGTATACCATTTCTCGTCATTTGACTTTTCGATATAGTTTACAGGCAAAGATATTCCGTTTTTATAATTCATTTGTAGACTTACGCCAATCCAAATACAGTTTTCCCGCTTGTAATCTTAACTAAAGCAATGTCCCTTCGCTACTGCAGAGTTATGTTGTCTCTGCTATCAACACTACTATGAACATCTCTGACTTCTCATTATTCCGCTTTACATTTCGTTACCTTATAGTATTGCGTTACGGTCATCAGCCTGAATAATGAGACCTCCCAAGTTCATTTATATACCATTTGTAAGCATACCATCACTCCCAACTCCGGCGGCCTTGCATAGTTTCGACTATTGTTGCACACTTTCTATAGTGGTACTCATGTGCTTCTATGCAATTACAGATTTCACCACCTTAGAAAGGCTCATCAATCGCAATTTGCTTAACGAAGCTTGTGTGTTCACGCTATTTAAAGCATTACGGTCTGCTCACTCGCTACCCGAGGACTCGAACATAAATCTCACAATTTACATCCCCCCACGGAATTTACTATTCCTTTCACTACCGTCCGAATAGTCAATTGACGGGTTGGACTTCCACCAACTGATATATAAACGCCTCTTGGCGTACCCAAGAACGCAGAGTTTTTTAACTCAACAATATTTCTATTCCATTATCTTTGCACCACTCACGTAATGCATTTGTCTCTGCTGAACTTTTAAACTCATACCATTCTTCTAAAACATTTCTTCTAATGATGAGAGCTCGGAATTTGGAATAAGCGCCTTTACTTCTAAAATAACCTTCTATTCTCTCTACTTCATCAGGTAAATATTGATATGCAAAATTGAAAACAAGACGCCTCCCAAGACCCAATTCTTTTTCATCAGGTATTTTAATATATTTATCAACTTCATCATCTATGTCTTCAGGCAGTTCATCAGAAGTCTCTTCGTCCATAGAACACATATATATCTTTCCGGTTTCTTTGCACAAGAATGCTTCATGCTGCTCCATTGAACCTATACAGACGAAAAGAAATGCGTGCTCAATATCTTCAAATTTTATTTTCATTTTTTACCGGGTTCATGTAAATTTTCGTGATTATTCAATCGAATTAATTGTTCGTTGAAAATTTGATGGTTTTCAGTAGATTCTGTTTTTAAGAAAAAATAATCGCTGTGACAATAGCAACATAATCCAAAAATATAATAAAGGTTCAGGTATAACAACAATTTCCGAATAAATTAAAAGATGATCAGACGCTAATCCGCTATCGTCATGTGTTAACCAAGTTGGTAAGGAGTTCATAGTTTCAGTTCGATAAACATAATTGTCATAAGCATGGTCTGTGAGAGAAAATAAGGGCATTATGTAATCTAAACGACTACCCCATCCCGGAAAAGTTACTGTGCTGCCCTGGTCATCTTTAGGAGTCAATGTAACAAGCCCGGCTCCTGCGTTATTAAGAATATCATGAACATCGGAAAGCCATGTTGGATCGCCTAACTCTTCATTAAAATCTCCGTTCAGGACAAAAAGTTCGTTCTGAGCAAATAAATTCGAGCAAAATAAACCTGTAAATGCTGCTTCCTGATTTCGTTTATCTGCTGAGTTCTGATCTTTAAATGCTTTGAAGTGAACACTCATAAAAGTAACAGGACCAAGTTTAGGAACATCAATTTCTGATCCAAATAAATCACGTGTCATTGGAGCTCCACTACCATGACTGAAAGAATTGCTCAAAGGATAAAAAGAAATTATGCCATTATGAATCGAGCCACCTGCGGAAGAGACAATATTAGTATAACCAAATAAATATTTTCTCTGAAATTCATCAAGCGACATTCCGAATTCAGGGCATTCCTGCAAACAAAGAACATCTGGTTGAACCGTCCAAATTGTTCTTACTAATGGTTGAATTTGTGAAATGTCCCAAGACCCAAACGCTTTAAGATTATAACTTGCAATCCGGATAGTTGTTAACTCCGGTAATGTAATAATAATATTACTAATCTGATTTAAATCTATCAATTGCGGGGCTATACGTCCATAGTCGGGATGGCGAACGACAAGAAGAAGTTCTTTTTTTGATAATCCTTCTACAAGAGCTTTGCCATTTGCGTCTGAACGGGTAAAAATCGGAGATTCAGGTCCCAACCAAATATAAGCGCCGGAAATCGTCTCACTATTTTCATTTTGTATGTGTAGAAGTAGTGACCGTAATTGTGACGATTTAGATGAATGTGTAAGCAGATAATTCGTAAATACTCCTTCGGACGTTTCAGCTATCCAAAATGTCGTGTGCCAATCCTGGGTACTCGCATTTTGAGCATAAGTAACCGTAAAAGGCCCAATGGTTTTACTGTCTTCAGCGTTTAGAAAAGAACACGTAGTTACATCGGGTGTCCAAACAAGTTCGTTACTAACCGACTCAATCTGAATTACAATATTACTCATTGAAATATCCGTGAAGTTGTGAACCGTTCCTACTACAGAACAGGTTTCTCCAATATCTAGGTAGAAGTTTCCATCATTTGGATAATCCCACAAATAATCCCAGTCAGTTACAAATACACCTGATGAATTACAATAACTACCAAACTCAATATCGTCAATGAACCAACCGGGTTTAGTAATTGAACCGTCTGATTCAAAACGCCAGCGTATTCCATTCCTGTAAGAAAAATCAATGATATTTCTTTTCCAGGTTGACTGTAAACCATTGCAAACATAACTGGTTGACCATGTTGTTTGATCATATGATGTTTCGACATAGCCATAATCAAAATTTGATTCAAGATCAAAAATGTGTGCAAAACGCATGTAGGAATTACTCGTTTTCGGGAACGACGGGACCATTAAATATGAATCGGCGTTATTTGCGTAATCACAATCTATGCGTGTTCCCCAACAGTTGGTGCCGGAGAAGCTACCATATGGCCAATCTTTTGGTGAACCCAATTCCCACTCACCATTACTAACATCCCAATTCATCTGGTGATCACATTTTTCCTTAAAATGTGGCAAACATAAATAAGTTCGAAATGAGAACCAGGAACCTGAATTGTCATTTGTGGTTGTGTTTCCAACTGTATCAATAGCAATAATTCTGAAATAGTATTCAGTCAACGGTTTTAAATTTGAAAAAAAATAATTGTCATCAACATCTTCACGTAAAGTAGTTAATATATTTGTGCCCCAATCTAAATAAACATATTCTGCATCCGATGATACTGCCCACGAGGCATTAGCGCTGTCATCAGAAATATTCTCAATTTTTACATTCGAAATTGTTGGCGCAATTGCATCAATTTCAGCTTCGGCAGAAAATGTATATGGCACACCAAAACCGTTGTCCAAGTCGGCGTAATAAACGATTACAGTTTCGCCATTGGAAGTTTCGATCAAGCCGTTACTTATTGCTGTTCCGCTTGTTAGGAAAACAACGTTTGTAAATAATGATGAATTCGTTCCTGCTTCAAATAAAGTTATAGTTTCACCTGAAGATTCTGTTTGTGAAAAAATTGTTACTTGGGCAACATCAGAAATTAATGCGCTTGTGTTAAGATGCGCGTCTATTACTTCAATTTGCATAGCGGAAGGTAAAGTATAAAGCTTATGGTCAAGACTAATTTTACCCTGCCCACGAATAGTAAATTTACCAACTTCAATATCGTCAATATAGAATCCGGGCAAATTACTTGGATTTGTCATGTTAATCGGTGCAAAAATATAAAATAAATCTATATTTTCATTACTAAAAAAAAGTTGATTACTTTCCCATCCTTTTAATGTGTTTGTTAAATTTTTAGATTCATTGTCCAAATAAACACTCGCTACGCTGCCGGAAGTCATATTTATATAATTATTCCACCGAACTGTGCCTTCGATGAACGGGGTTGGAAAAGACATCCTAAGATAATGATAATTATTTGTTGGGTGTGGTCCATTTAATACAGTTCCCCAGCAATTGCTGCCACTTGTAGGTATAATTCCGTTTGTCGGCGTGCCCCATTCCCATAAACCATAAGTTATAAAATCATTTGTTTGATCCGCAGATTCAAAATCCCATTTTTTGATGGATTCAAAGGTCTTTGTTACTGTTCCGGTCCAACCAACAGTCACATACAAACGAGGCCGGTTATTTTCGTATGAATCTTCTTTGCTATAAATTGATGATTTTGCGTTCTCTTGTGCATAAAGTCTGAAACTTACAGTTCCATTTGTTTTCAAATCTGTTAATACGACAGTATTAGAAAACAATATTTCATGAGAATTCCAGCCGGCGGTAAGATTAAATTCTCCAACAAGTGTTTCTATTCCATTAGTTATAAAATGTATTTCATTATTCCAACATAGTTCATTTCCATTGGCGGGGCTTGAATTACCGCTCCCCTCTTCCCAGATATCATTACTTTCATGATAAATATTGACTGGGCCGGGAGAATCCCACGAATATCCTGCATATTCATTTAACCACAAACGAACTTCGGTGATAATCCATGCGTTTGTACCAAAATACTCATTCCACTCGTTTGTCAAATCGGCAATGTCAAACTTTAGCCATGGTCTGGCAGCGTATTGACCGGCGCTATCGGCTTCGCAAAAAAGATCATCGTCTCCGCCATATTGATTATTCGGCGAGAGAGCGCGAACGCACGTATCGGCAACCGGATAGAACATATGAGTAATCCGGTCGCCTGAAAGTTCAGCGAGGCAAATGGAAGAGAATAACCATGAAACCGAAAGTGAAAATAAAAATAGTGAATAATATTTTTTCATTTTTTGAGATACATCATGAAAATGTTACACTTAAATTGTAGCATTATTATCATAATTTGTCAATTTATCGTATTTACCTAACGAAATAAAAAGTTTGCAAAATGATTTACAGCAGCTGACGAAGTAACGCCGTACTCGCGTTCAATCTACCCGGCATTCGCTGGGCGCTAACGCGAAATCTAAAATAAAGTGATTCTTAGTCCGGGCATTCGCCGGATTCCCAATGTCTTAGTGCCTTAGTGGCGAAATGAATTTATATTAATTATTCTGTCACTAATTGTTCTGTCAATAAAGAATTATATTTATTAAAAACTAAAAAGATTGTATTGAATTATCATTTTGATATCAATCATTTTGACAAAAAAGAATTTTATTTTCCGTGTATTCCGTGGTCACAAAAGAAATTTATTCTAACTTATTTTCCCAGTTCGGGAACATAACTTGACAAACGGAAGTGTATTTGTTATAATATTTAAATGAATGTTATTTCAAAAAAAGCTTTAATTGAAGGTTATGAAAAATATGCCGATGCGAAAGACCGCCTGAAAGCGTGGTATCATGAAGTTTCTAAAGCTGAATGGAATACTCCGTCAAACATAAAAGAAAGATATAGTTCTGCAAGCTTTTTGAAGAATAATATCGTTATTTTCAATATCAGAGGAAACAAATACCGATTAGTAGTAAAGGTAGCATATAAAACAAAAATAGTTTTTATAAAATGGTTTGGCACTCACTCAAAATATAATAAAAAGAAATTCTGAAAACAGGAGATAAAATGAAAAAATATTTAAAAATCATTAAAAATAACACCGAATACGAAAATGCTCTCGTGAAAATCGAAAGCCTTATTGAAATGGATCCGGAACCGGATTCAAATGAAGGCGAATATCTTGATCTTCTTGCTTTAATAATAAAAGATTATGAAAATAAGCATTATAAAATTGCGCCACCAACACCTGTGGAAGCAATTAAATTTCGTATGGAACAAATGAAATTAACCCAAAAAGATATGATTCCCTATATTGGGAGTCGAAGCAAAGTATCAGAAATATTAAATGGCAAAAGACAACTTAATTTGAAAATGATTCGTGCCTTACATAATGGATTAGATATCCCAATCGATTCACTTATTGCCGAAACAAAATATGTAAGTGAAGAAAATTATAAAGAGTTCTCTGCTAAAGTTTTCAATGAAATGTTTAATCGAAATTATTTTGATTCTTTTTCAGGAAATATTACAAAAGCAAAAGAAATTTCTGAAGAATTGCTTATAGATTTTTTTGGCGATAATTCTTATGGTAATATGCAAGCGGTTCACTGTCGCAGAAACATACGTTCGGGTATTAATCCGAATAGTTACGCTTTAATGGCATGGCAAAAACAAGTTCTAAAACTTGCAAAAAAACAGCCATTAGAAAACACATATAATTCTCGCATTATTTCAACAAAATTTACGCAACAGCTTGTTTCATTAAGTTGGTTTAATGATGGTGTAAATCTGGCAAAGGAATTTCTTAATGATAATGGAATTCATTTAATTATATTACCACATTTAACCGGTTCGCGTCTTGATGGTGCAGCATTTAAAACACCTGAAGCCGAACCCGTAATTGCTTTGACATTAAGATATGACAGAATTGACAACTTTTGGTTCACATTACTTCATGAACTCGGACATATAAAATTACATTGCAAAAATATCAAGGATTGTTTTCTTGATGATCTTGATGTTGAGGGCGACAAAGTTGAAGATGAAGCAGACGGATACGCAAATAAAGCTTTAATTCCCGATAAAGATTGGGCAGAATTTAGTTTTGAAGATAAAACAAAAACTGCGAAAATAATTGGATTTGCTAAAAAGTTAAATGTTTCCCCTGCAATTGTTGCCGGCAAAATAAGACACGAAAGAAAAAACTATCATATCTTAACACAATTATTAGGTCAGGGAATTGTACGTAACAAATTCGGATTATGAATATACATTGAATTTATGTCAAGTATCTTGCGCAGAATACTTGACATTTTTTTGCTTATTAACTTACATTATTATACCAATTATTATTATTATAATCACTAAAATAGCAACGCATAAACCCGGAAATCAAATTGAAATTTGCGATAATAAATTTCAATTTCATCCGAGCGCCTAACATTTGACACCCCCGGCGCGACAAAGGAATAAAATAGTACCATAAATTTGCTCACCAGAGGAAATTTTCTCAGCCATGGCGGAAAATCAACATTAAGAGTGAACAGAGTGAGTGCCTGACCCCCCTATTCATTCAACATATTTTGTCAATTCTATTCAACACAAATTGTCGTTTGTCAAAGACGCGCTGAAAGCACTACAAATACAATTAGGAAATTAATTTTGTAACGCAAGAGACGCAAAAGACGCAAAAAAATAATTATAAACAACAATTTGCTATAAAGTGTTTTTATTTATTTTTCATTATCAATTGGTTCATATTGTATCCCGTGATCTCCATCTATCGGTTCTCGATGACGACCTTCCGGCTTAAGCAGAACATCCGGTATCCCATCAGGAAAAGCATCGCACGTAACATCTCCATGATTATGCTTACAGGTTGCACAATCAGTAATTGTTATATCTTCAGAACGCATTACAAATCTATTGTAATCTTTTCCCATGATTTAAATCATCCTTCTTCTACAATCTTAATTTCTTCTTCGGTCAAATCATATAGTTCATAAACCATTTTGTCGATGGACTTGTCGGTTAATTTTATTTCTGTTTGTAATTGATTGATTTCACTTTTGTAGGAGGAAAAATATTCTTCCCACTCGTCTTGCTGAACTAAAGTAAGATTGATTTTTTGCTTTTTTAGTTCGGCGAGAAAAATCTTGAAATCGTAATCGTAAAAAGCATCTAACTTTTTAGTGATTTTTTCAAGCTCAAAATTTTCCTCAACCCGATTTAAAAATTTGTTCTTCTTTTCTTGTAATTGCTTATTTAGTTCCAATATTTTATCTGCTTTTTCGATGAAAGGTTTTTGTGATGAAGGAGTGATGTTTTTTATCGGTAATTTTTCAATATATTTTGGTTTAATATTATAATCAATGTGAACGTTTTTGAAATAAAAGTTCAATAATTGAGAATTGAGTATCGTTATTAAATATTCGAGTTTCGCATTATCTATTTTTTCTTCAACAAAGGAAAAGTTATTCAATGGATAGAACTTTCCTTCGTTATCTAGTGTGGCAATTAACCTTCTACTCATACTTAACTTTCTGATATATTGAATTAATATTTTTCGCCTCTCGAATGAGTTTTTAGAATAACCAGATAAGTAACTGCCAAAATCCAGTTTATCTAACTCCCAATTTAATTCATATCTTTTTATTGAACTCGCAGATGCAATACAATTCTTCCAATTCCCCATTAAATTTTCTGCTTCGTCTGCTTTTTTTACATACTTGTTATTATTACCTGTCTTAATTCCATATCTAACATTAAATAATTCAGACAATACAACCGAATTGTTTTGTATTCTTAATATAATATTAATTATAAATGGTGTTAACTGTAAATTAAATGGTAAACCATCTATTTTTTCCCAATCAATAGTGTTTATATTACAACTATAAAATTGATCCTTATCAATTAGACATGTTGGAATCAATCCTTTCTTTAGTTTATAGGTTTTAATATAATTGTCTTTAAAAATATTACTATTCTTAATAATAAATATTGCAGGAATAATATCAGGAGCATCAATAAATATTCTCTTTTCTAGTTCAATTAATATTCTAATATCTTTTTTAATTAAATTTGACC
>JAUVKG010000116.1 GCA_030596365.1 Chlamydiota bacterium
CATCACATTCTGGACTTTGCAGGGACCTTTTTTCAAGCACGGGTTCAGATATTCGCGAACTCTTTTTGAAATAACTGAACGCGGTATGCGATCGCTTGGTATTGTGGCGCTTGTAGCCGGAATAATGGGACTTATTCTTGCAATTCAAGCGGCAGCTCAATTACAAAACTTTGGCGCCACAATTTATATTGCTAACCTTGTTGCTATGGCAATCGTTCGTGAACTAGGGCCATTGCTTGCCGCACTTTTAACTGCCGGCAGAAGCGGCTCGGCCATCACTGCGGAACTCGGTTCGATGGTTGCGTCAGAAGAAATGGATGCACTTCGCGCTATGGGTGTAAGTGTCACAAAATATATTGTGGTGCCAAAATTTGTTGCTCTTTGTATTGCTTTGCCGTGTTTAACTATTTTTGCCGATGTAATTGGCATTACAGGCGGATATTTATTTTCTACAATTCAACTTGGGATACCAAGTGGACATTATATCGACCAAACAATTCAAGCCATCAACGCGAATGATGTTTTGATAGGGCTCACCAAAAGTATTGCCGATGCAATTATTATTGCAAGCATTTCTGTCCACCAAGGTTTAACAACGTCAGGCGGTGCTGAAGGAATTGGCCGTTCAACCACCAAAAGTGTTGTGCATTCAATTATTTTCATTGCGCTGGCCCATTTATTTTTTACAGTTCTGTTTTATTTCACGGGACAAACGCTAAATTTTTAATGTATGAATAAAAAAGCTGTTATAGAAGTTAAAGATCTGGTTACTTCTTATGATGATAAGATCGTACTAGATATGATTTCTTTTTCTACTTATGAAGAGGAAATCTTTGCCGTTCTCGGCGGCAGTGGTTGTGGCAAAACTACACTCTTGAGACATTTACTCGGTTTAATAAAACCGGATGCAGGTTTAATTTCTATCTTAGATTATGATATTACAAAAGCTAATGATGATGAAATGCAACCACTAAGAGAACAAATCGGTATGGTTTTCCAGGGATCCGCATTGTTTAATTCAATGACTCTTGCTGAAAACGTTTCGCTTCCTCTTGAAGAATATACCGATTATCCTTCCCGCGTCATCAGAGATATTGTTGACTGGAAACTTCATATCGTTGGACTTGATCATGCAAGAGATTATCTACCTTCAGAACTTTCCGGCGGGATGAAAAAACGTGCAGCTATTGCTCGCGCAATGGTTATGGACCCTAAGCTTTTGTTTTTTGATGAGCATACTACCGGTCTCGACCCTGTTATGGCAGCAGAACTCGACAGAATAATCGTCCGTTTGCGTGATGAACTTAATATAACTGTTGTAGTTGTAACACATGACTTAACAAGCATTAGAAGAATCTCCGACCGTGCAATTATGATAGCTGACACTCACATAATTGCTTCAGGTTCGATCAAAGAAATGGAACAGAGTGGAGATTCAAGAGTAATCAACTTCTTTATGCAGCATGATATGGAAGAGTAGAAAAGGTTGGAAGGTTGACAACCACCCCGCCCTTTGGGCACCCCTCCTCGACAAGGAGGGGAATTGAAAAACAAAAGTCGGGAAGTATTTTTTGACAAATGATTAGAAGATTTAACTAATAAATAACCAAAATTAATAAATCATTATGGCTATTCAACGGTCTGACAAAATTAAAGCTGTGTTTTTTATCTTAGTGACAACCACGTTGTTCGCTACACTGATAATAACTCTTGTCGGTACACAATGGATGAAAAAGCAGGACAAATATTATGTTGATTTCGGCGAAGCGGTAAAAGGCCTCAAAATTGGTTCTCTCGTCAGATATCACGGCGAAGAAGTTGGTAAGATTATTGACATAAAATTTGATCCTACATCTGTACAAACAAAAGTTACAATGGATATTGTACCGAACACTATGATTAAGGAAGACAGCATTGCAACTATTGAAGTTGATTCTTTCATAATCGGCAGTAAGTCAATAATGATAACACCTGGCACCGCATCTTCTCCGTTATTAAAACCGAATGATCCCAAAGAGATAATTGAAAGCGCGGAATCAAGTTTCCAAAAATTTTCATCTCAAATTGTCGATATTTCACAGCAAGCGGGAGTGCTTATTGACAATATCAACACTATTTTCACTCCGGAAAACGCCCAATCGGTTTCTTCAATTTTATATCAGATTGATAGTTTTATGATAACTAATTCATCGTTATTTGTTGAAACAGTAAATAAATTCAGGCTTTCACTTATTCAACTTGACTCGGCGGTCAACACAGCAAACAATCTTATGCAGCAAAATCAGGATAATATTAACATAACAATAAATAATCTTAGAATTGCAACAGATAATTTAAATGAGTTTCTTGATAAAGTTAACCGGCAGCCGGCATTACTTATTCGAGGCGCAAAACCAGAAAAGGAGAATTGGAATAATGAATAATATAATATCAATCTTAATAGTATTTTTACTTGTATCATTTATTTCAGGATGCACTTCTGTGCCAATTCCTAAAGTAGTAAAATATTCCATTGACACTCCTGTTACCGAAAATAAAAAAATAAAAAATATAAACATATCCATTCAACGTGTGCGCGGTCGTACCCAATTCGACAAAAAGAATTTATCTGTCAGTCCCGTGCAATATGTTATGGAATCATACTCAACGGCTCAATGGGCTGAAAGTCCATGTAGTATGCTGACCGATGATATCATTGCATATTTGTCAAAGAAATTTAATTATGTCACATCATCTTCACTCAACTATAACAACAGTATAGATTATACTATTTCAGTTTATATAGATGATTTGAAGCACATTAGACGAAATGATAAATGGTTTGCAGTTTTAACACTACACTATGAAATAATATCTGCCAAAACAAAAAAAGTTGTTATAAATAAGTGGTTTAGAGAAAAAATCGAACTTGGTGATTCTTCGGTTCAAACCTATGTAAATATTCAAAATAAATCTGTTGATAAGTTTCTGCAACAATTAACTTCTGAGATAGCCGGTCTTTGACCCTTGCCCGCAGATAAAATTAGGATTGCTAAGATAAATCCCGTTTAAAAAATCCATTGAGCCCTTTGGTTCAGCTTTTAATTTTCGGCTTTTGGCATTCAACTTTCGATTTTTCAGTACTTATTGATTTTGAAATCAATAGTCCGAATACCAAACGAAAAAAGCGAAAAGTGTCACTAAAAGGATGAATATTGCTTGAATTTTTTTTAGTATAGATTGAACTAATTGTAACTTCCGTTACTTTAAATCCTTTTCTTGATACCTGATAAAGTATTTCGGTATCAACCTCAAAATTGGATTTTGTAAGCTGTAAACTTTCTACTGCCCTTCTTGATAATAATCTGTAACCGCATTGCGGGTCTGCCAAATTCACTCTACATAACTTAGAAACAATTCTTGACATAACGTGATTCGTGATTCGACGAATTAGCGGCATTCCTTCCGGTTTGCTCATTCTGTTTCCGCAAACAAGGTGTGCCCTACGGCGCTGAGCCGCCTGCACCAGACGGGCAATTTCCCCCGGTTCATGCTGCCCATCAGCATCAAGAAGCACCATATATTTATAAGAAATTTTTCGTAAACAGTTTAAAGCCGTGCGTACTGCGGCTCCTTTTCCCCGATTGCTCACATGGACTATCAATTCTGCTCCGGCATCAACTGCCGCATTAGCGGTTCCATCATCTGAGCCGTCATTAACAACTATACAACGGCCAACTTTACGCAAAGTTTTTCTCACGACATTGCCGATAGTTTTTTCGTCATTATAAGCGGGAATAACCGCAATAACATCGGTATAAAAAGTGTTTTTGCGCTTTTTTGTTAATATTTCTCCATCTTTAAGAAATTGTGGCATGTTATTACTCAAGGTATGACTTTATTCAAAGCGTATTCAATAATACCTGACGCACCTGTTTTCTTGAGTTTAGGTATTATCTCGCGAACAATTTTCTCGTCAACAACGACCTCTATTGCAAGCCAATCACTATTTCTGAGATGTGATACCGTCGGCTCTTTCAAGCATGGCAGGATTTCAACAATTTCGTCAAGATTTTTTTCAGGAACATTCATCTTCAAGCCGACTTTGTTTCGTGCTCTCAACGCGCCTTGTAACAACAATGCAAGGTGTTCAATTTTTTCACGTTTCCACTCATCGGCCCACGCATCTTTATTCGCGATAAATCTGGTAGTGCTGATTGTAAGAGTATCAATAATTTTCAATCTGTTTGCCCGAAGAGATGAACCTGTTTCAGTCAATTCAACAATTGCATCAACGAGGTTTGGACATTTAACTTCCGTAGCCCCCCACGAGAACTCGACATTAACTTCAACGTTTTTTTCTTCAAAAAATCGACGTGTCATTCCAACTGCTTCGGTAGCGATAGTTTTCCCATTTAAATCTTCCGCGCAGTTGAAGGGAGAATTTTCATGAACAGCGAGGACCCATTTCACCGGATTAGCAGTTTGTTTTGAGTACATCAATTCGCAAACATCAACAACATCAGAATTATTTTCAAGGATCCAATCTTTACCGCACAAGCCGCAGTCCATATTACCGTTTTCAACGTATCTTGACATTTCCTGAGAGCGGATAAGAATTCCTTTCATTTCTTTATCGTCAATAGTTGGATAATATGACCGACTTGAAACGGAGATATTATAACCTGCTTTAGCAAACAGGTCATAAGTAGCTTTTTCAAGGCTGCCTTTAGGGAAACCTATTATAAGTTTTTTTTCATCACTCATTTATTTTACTCCAAAAATTAATATTTTTATTATTTATAGCAAGTAATAGATTATACTTAAACAGCGATTTAAATTCAAATGCTATTTAACCTCATTCATTACACAAACAAACCATGTTGGGAAGTTTATGATTTTATTATAAACGGGGATGTTATAAGTGGCGGGATAACTACTGACTAAAAAAGTGAAGCGCGGTTGGTAATGGAGAAGAATCCGGAAGTCAAGCTACAGATACAGCGGCAATGAATTTAAGATGATTTTCATTTTAGGTATTCAATCATTTTTTATTAGAAAAGTACCTTCCAAAAGCATGTTTTTGATCACAAGTTTTCCTAAACTGTATCCTACATTCACTGCTGACCAGTCTGAAACAGCACGTGGATCAATATTTTCCGGATATCCGCAGATAATGAATAAATTGTTATTGGAATCTGATGTATCAATTATACTATCAACAACAATTTTTTCGATACTAACATTGCTGTCAGGTTTTGTTTCGTCAGTCAGGTAAAAGGAATAATTGATTATCTGTCCACCGGTGTTCAATTTTGGCTTAGCGATTATTTTTTTAACTGAGCGCGCATCAAGCCAACGCGGGAAGACATCTGAACCAATATCCCCTCCATTCACGGAAAGAAGTTTTAAATGACCTAGCGAGGCGATTGAGCCGTTAGGATTTAAAGAACCACAGAGAATATTTGCATAAATATTACCACCTACAGACGTTTTTGTTTCATTTTGTTTTTTTGCCCGGACAATTATTTTAGAATTATTTTCGGCACTGTTGAAGCGTACATTATGAAGTTTTGAATTACATTTATAACCAAGGTCTCCACCTTTAATGATTATATTTTTAATTGTGCTGTCCGACCAAACGCGATCAATACTTCCTTTCGCTTTTATGGAAGCCAGTCCGTTATCAGCTATAATCCCGCTGATGTTACATATACGGTCACTGTTTTTTGCAAATGATTTAACATTTATCGTTAATTTGTCATATGGAGATCCATTTAGAATAGTCAGTGTCCTGCCCTGCGAGATGAGTTTGCCGGTTCCCCTATAATTGACATAAATCAGATCAGAATCAAGGTCGCGTGTGGGAACCTTTTTATCAGTGCTCAAATCATTTACAACTATAGCGTTGCCGGCATCAGCAATTGGAGCCGAACCAATTTGAATTCCTATATTATTTATATCGCCTTCATTTCTATTTGGAAGATTTTGTGCAGAAAAAGTTATAATATTCCAACCTTGCAGACAAGTTCCTTCAGCGATTATATTTGAGCCTGAAAAGACAGTGTATTCGGAATTTGTAATACTTATAAACTCAATTGTTCCAGTTTGTGTCCGGCCAATATAACGTGGCCATAGAGAGAGTATTTCTTTAACTCCGTCTATCATTTGATCATTCTGGGTTACAGATATTGAGTCACAACCTGTTTTATAATTTTTAACTGCAGTAACGATTATATTATTTTGACCTGGAGCGACATGGGAGTTAAAAGAAAATGTTAAGCAGGGAATTAAAGAGCCATTTTCACCTGTGAAAGAGTTTGACCATGTAAGGCTGTCGGGTATAGTACTAACATTTCCTGAGATCGTTATGGAATGTGTAGTGGGATTTACATTTAAATCATCACTGTTGTCCGGACTTGATATTTCAACAATAGGAGTATCATTCAGATTTGGTTCAGGCATATACGCGGATGTAGTAATAGCCGGGTCGCCTATAAGCGTCATGCCGTAAAACCAAGCTTCACATGTTGCTTGGGATTCCGTTGCCTGCATGTGATTGAACCACTCGAGGAATGCCTCGCCGAATAATCCGCCTGACGCGAGTGTATCATAAAAAACATCCATTCCGAACATACCGCCCGATTTTGTGCTTCCCCAGCACAAGAGCCCTGAATCATCAGGATTAAAGCTTATCGTGCCTGCGAGATTATTGTTAAAGGCATAGTCACATCCGGCGCAAACAAACAGAGAGTAGAAAAGCGCGCCGGGATTCGATTCCGCATATTCGGCACTGCGGACATCCTCTTGTATTGAGTAGTCATCGCGAAAGAATTTATGTCCGAGGGGTGAACCATGAGATCTGAGGAAAAGAAATTCATAATCGGCTGAAAGGCGGTTCCGGATATAGTCATCAGCCGTGGTCAGTTCAGGCTCTGCTACAACTGTTACGTGTTCCCCATTATAGATTGATCCAAGATTTGCGGCATCAACATCGGCCAAACACAACCAGTCATCGTCATTATAAACAACAGCTCCTTTAGCGGGGCTAATCTCTTTCAGTCTGTAGCGGTGATTTTTATCGAAATAATGGCGTAGAAGGTCTGTTTCCGTGCCCAAGGCAGGCAGGTTATCAGTTTTTATTCTACCAACCCATATTTCAAGATTCATATTACCGCTACGAGTATCGTACTTACCATTGTCAGGTTGAACCATATCGTTATCCAAAACATCTGACCACGCGCCATCAAGGTCCATATAAAATATATCGCACGGAAAGTCATCATACTGTGGAAGAAACGGTCCCTCACCGTCCCAGTCCTGCATAAGTTCGTAAATGACGTATGGAATATTGCCAATAAGTACTGCTCCAGCGAGTGATTCCGGCTGACTATATAAATTTGCAAGATAATCTCTTAGTTCTTCGGCTGATCCACCCGAGTAAACCAAACGAACTGTCGAGTAACCCATTGATTGAAGATCAAGCTCATACTGCGTAAGACCTGCGCCAATTTCGCTGCATATGTTCGAGTGAACAACTACACATACTCTATCGCCTTCACTCGACATGTTCAAAAAAGCATTTTTTTTGTCAGATGTCTGAATACGCAGTGAGCCATTGAATTCCGGAAGAGAGTGAAGTGGTTTGGGATTTCCAGACGGATCCATCCACCTGGATAAGGCAGGCATGGAAGAGTGTAGCGAAAGATCGAGTGATGTGTTTACAGCATGTACAACGGTATTACTTATCACGATTAAAACCACCAGGCTTAAAATGACAAAAATAAGATTACTTCGAACATTAAATTTCAGAGTGATATTTACCAGCATATTTGTTGTTAAGCTTTTCATTAACCAATAAATTAGCACAATCTATGCCAAGTGAGTAAAACGATGTTTTTCCGCTTAAATATGCAAAAAAACACATGAAATATTGCATAAATGCAATTAAGGATTGCAAAACTGCTATAAATATGGTTGAT
>JAUVKG010000216.1 GCA_030596365.1 Chlamydiota bacterium
GTCGCTTTGATTATCATCAAAATCTTAACTTTCATGCCTGGCGAGTTGGTGATGATGATAATACGGGAAATTTTATTTCCCCTTGCGCAATTATCCTTTATTCTCGCGTTTTTTAATCTGATTCCTTTTCCCCCTCTTGACGGTTCTCATATTTTGCGTCCGTTGCTCAGTTATAAAGGGCGTATGATTTTAGATAAAATGTCGGCGTATAGTCTTATAATTTTGATTATTTTTATTAACACGCCTATTTTTAGTATCATTATAAAAGGCGTCAACAACTTGTTTTTTTTAATGGCAAAAATAATTATTTAACCCATTAATCCATTAATCCAATAATCCAATAATCCAATAATCTAAGGTATATTGTGAATAAATTCCCTTTTAAAGAAACCAAATTGTCAAACGGCTTGTGCGTTATTACCGCAGAAATGCCTTATATGGAATCTGTCGCTGTCGGCATACTTGCCGGCGTGGGCGGAAGATACGAACCGGAAAAAAATCTCGGTATTTCTCATTTTCTTGAACACGCTTGCTTCAAAGGCACAAAAAAAAGAAACGCAAGGCAGATATCTCAGGCCATCGAAGGCATAGGCGGCAGCATTAACGGGTTTACAAGTGAAGAAGTTACCTGTTACTACGCAAAAGTTCGTTACCCGAAATTTGAACAGGCATTTGATGTGTTGGCGGATATGTATCTCAATGCTGTTTTTAATCGTAAAGAAATGGAGCGCGAGCGCGGTGTTATAAAAGAAGAGATTAAAATGTATATGGATATGCCGGGGCAGCTTGTTTATGATGACTTCAGTTCGACTATTTGGAAAAATCATCCGTTGGGCAGATCTGTTCTCGGAACTTTTGATTCTGTTGATGGAATTTCAGGAAAAGATCTTATTGATTTTAGAAAAAATAACTATACTCCAAAAAATACCGTTATTAGTGTCGCAGGTAATATTTCTCACAATGATGTTCTTAAATGCGTGGAAAAATATCTCGCAAAATGGAGCTCCGTAGGCACTGTTACGAAACTTAAACCGTTTAGCTCAAACCAGAAATCTCCTCGCGTGCATATTCGTAACCAAGCTACTGAGCAGGCGCATCTCGTTGCAGGCTTTCGTTCAGTAGGAAGATCGCATCCCGATCGTTTTGCTCTTAGAGTTTTATCTAATATTCTGGGCGGCAATATGAGTTCAAGACTTAATCACGAAATAAGAGAAAAAAGGGGACTCGCTTATTCTGTACATTCCCATTTATCAAGATTCGTTGATGTAGGCGCTTTAATTATTAGCGTGGATACTGATGTTAAAAAACTTCCCGATGCGTTAAGCCTTGTTCTTAAAATTTGCGCGAATATAGCTGAAAAAGGTATTAAACCTATTGAACTTAAACACGCAAAAGAATACTTGAATGGTATCATGGCACTCGCCATGGAACATACAACAGAATTTATGATTTGGCTTGGTAGAAATTCTCTTACAGAAAATGATTTCCTTACTATTGAACAGCTAATCGAAAAAACTAATGATGTTACTCCTGACGACGTTCAGCGAATCGCAAAAAAAGTTTTTAAAAATAATAAATTAAGCGTTGCCCTTATTGCTGATAATATCAGTAAGAAAAAAATTACCGGTATAGCAAAACTTAAATAGTATTTATGCTTTTTAATTCCCCTCTCGAGTGGGGTGCCCGAAGGGCGGGGTGTGTTATCTTTGTTCTTTGAGGTTGAAAGCAAAGCATTACTTCGTTAGGATACGATTGAAAAGATAAGTGAATTAACCTAATTTCTAATTCACCTAATTAACATAAACAATCACCAAAAACCAATGTCCAAATAACGGTTCCCGGATTTTTCCCATAATTCCCATAACTCACATAGTTCCCATATCTCCCATAACAAAGAACACCCAAGGATGAAGTGAATACTAAATTCATCCCGATTGTTAGGGATGAATTTCCCGACACCCGACACCCGACAAATGTACAAACTCGCTTTATTCACAGCTTTAATCCTGCTTTCCGTGCCTTTGCACGCTTTGAGGTTTGGTATTCTTGCCGATACTCGTTGTGGTGAACTCCCTTCTTCAGGATGGAATGAAACCGGTGTCAATACAGGTGCAGTTAATGCCATAGCAAAAGAAATGCTTGAAAATAATGTTGATCTGGTTCTCGCGGGAGGTGATCTTATTCATGGTCAGTTTGTCCCTTTTGATTTTATTCCACTTACAAATATGTACGAAGCGTGGATAAACGCCATGGATCCAATTTACAATGCCGGAATTCCTGTATATCCCATTCCGGGAAATCATGAATATTATTACGGGACTGTTCGGGTTCATACAAATATTGCCGCTGCCGGGCCTTTACCGATGACATGCTGGTCAAATTATTTTGGTTACCTTCCTAAAAATGGCGTCTCAAACAGAATCGGCAGATCTTACAGTTTTTCTTTTAGCAATGCCTTTTTTATCGGACTTGATAATTACGAAGTTGATGATGATTTAAGTTATCTTCTTGACACAAATTTTACCTACCAAATTCAAAATCAATGGGTGAGTGAACAATTGAATTCAAACTCCTTGCGGCATATCTTTGTCTTTTCACATTTTCCGGCTGTTACTTTGGTTGAAGATTACTTTGATCTTTGTGGCGGTGGGAGTCTTGGAAAAGGGGGCCTGGCGGAACGGCAGGCGTTCTGGGATGGCTTGGCGGCCGCCGGATGCAGAGTCTTTTTCGGCGCGCATCAGCATCTTTATGCCCGGTCGACTGCTTCGATTAGCAACGGTCCGGCAATGCAGCATATCGTTATTGGAAATAGCGGTGCGCCTCATGAGGATTGGAACGGAAATTATTATGAAAATGGACATAATGGTGTTAAAATCGTTCCTGAATATCACGAGGGAAATGAAAAAACTTTCGGCTTCGTTCTTGTGGATGTTGATGGTATGACTGTTACTGTTACTTACAAATCCTCGCTTGATTTGATTACATGGACAAACAGAGATAGTTTTTCTTACACTCTTGTTCCGGATAAACCGGAAATTCTGGCACCTTCAGGAATAAATTCAAATGAATTTACCGCTAATTGGAGACCTTCGGCAGGCGCGGATTTTTATCTGCTCGATGTTTCCAAATCAAATTCCTTTTCTTCATTTGTTGCCGGTTATCACGCTCTTACCGTCCCTGAAATATCTCATACTGTTACAGGCTTATTCACAGGGAATAGATATTATTATCGTCTCCGTGCAGCCGATGTAGGCGGAACAGGTGATTATTCGATGACGGCTACGGTTTTGACGGAGCCGGCTGTTCCGCACGCACTTCCTGCTTCAGATAATTCTACGAATTCATTTGCAGCTAACTGGCTTTCCGCTACGGGAGCTACAAATTATTTACTTTATGTCGCTTCAGATTTTGGATTCAGTAATTTGCTTTCCGGATATAATCCTTTGAATACAGGAATTACGTCTTCTTTTTCTGTTTTGGAATTAGCATCGGGAACTGAATATTTTTATCGACTGAAAGCTCAAAATGACGGTGGTACAACCACTAATTCTCATATTGTTTCCGCATGGACAGTTCCGCTTTCGCCTGTTACTATCTCAGCATCGAACATCACCGAAACAGCTTTTTTTTGCTAACTGGGAATTCTCACACGGTGCAACAAATTATTTTCTTGACGTGTCTGCCACAAACACTTTCAGCAATTTTATAATAGGAAATCTGAAAGTAGGAACTGCAACAACATGGCTTGTCGATGGACTTGACAACAATGATATATATTATTACCGTGTACGAGCGTCTAATGCAGGAGGAACCGGCGCGGATTCAGATACAATGGAAGTCATTTTAGTACCGGAACCAACGTTATTTTGGATTTTAAATTTTGGATTTTGGATTTGCGGGAGAAAATTAATCCCGGTCGCTCTAAGCGCATCGTGATAAATTTAAAATTAAATGCGCGGCAATTTTTCATAACAATATCCCGAAAATATCCCTAACGAATTAACGATTGAACTGAGCAGCATCGCAAAAAAATGGTGGCCAAGCCGTCTGCTCCAGTGATCTTGTTATTTGTTTTATTAATTTTTTGACACGGATTACACTAATTTACACGAATTTCTTTACTTGAAAATTGGATATTCCGTGTTTGACATTGGATATTCAATTTTTTAACTCTCGCAAAGACGCAAAGCTCGCAAAGTTAATAAAAATAATTAATTATTTATTAGATTTTTTTTACTTTTCTAACACCATTTCGGAAATAACATGTACTTATGGTCACACCCAAGGATGAAATAAATACTAAATTCATCCCGGGGCGCTTGCGCGCTCGGGACGAATTTCCTGACACCTGACACCTGACACCTGACACCTTAATCAGGCGGTTTTATCTTCCGCAATATTCTATAATCGTTTTCAAAAACGGCTTTCCAAACTTGTTGAATTTATGTTCGGTGATTCCTGATACTCCTAGTATTGCTTCATAAGATTGCGGCAAAAGATTAACCATATCGCGAAGTGTTTTATCATGAAAAACAACATAAGCCGGCACTTTGTTTTTTTGGGCTGTTTGTTTGCGTAAAGCGCGAAGAATTTCAAATAATTCATCTTCAGGCAATTGTTTTTTCTTTAACAATTCTTCTTTTTTAGCTTTGAATTTCTTGGCGCTGACATATTTAACAAACTCTACTTTCTTATTTTCAAATAAAACTTTTTTGCCAAGCTCTGTGATCCTTAGATTGTTGTAATCGTCATATGCTATTTCTATTAAACCATGATGCAGTATCTGCAGCAAATATCTCTGCCATTCAAAATTACTTATATCACGTCCTGCGCCGAAAGTTTTTATTTGGTGATATCCATTAGAAATAATTTCATATCGTTTTGAGCCGCGTAGAACATCAATTAAAATTCCCGAGGAAACTTTTTCGTTTAATCGTATGATGGCTGATAAAGCTTTTTGCGCGATAATCGTTCCGTCAAAAGTTTGTGGCGGATTTTCACATACATCGCAATTACCGCAACTTTCATCAAGATGTTCGTTAAAATAACTTAATAAAATCTTCCTGCGGCAACTGGTTGCTTCAGCATATTGCTGAATTCTTTCTAATTTTGCAAGCTGAATTTCAGGCTGCCCGCTTTCTTCAGCAAATTTGCGCAGCATAATTAAATCACCAAAATTATAAAACAAAAAAGTGTCACTTGGAAGACCATCGCGACCGGCGCGTCCGATTTCCTGATAATAACTTTCAATATTTTTCGGTAAATTATAATGAAAAACCCAGCGCACATTTGACTTGTCAATTCCCATTCCAAAGGCAATCGTCGCACATATTACAAGAGTGTTATCATTAATAAAATCATCCTGTACTTTGTTCCTTTGTGCGGCGCTCAATCCGGCGTGATAAAAATCTGCATTGATTCCGTCTGCCTGTAATTTACGCGAGATAGATTCAGTGCTTTTTCTGCTGA
>JAUVKG010000118.1 GCA_030596365.1 Chlamydiota bacterium
AAGGTATGGGAGCATATAATTCTGTTCTTCTTGACGTTTCAGAAGAACCGATACAAAACGGCTATATGTTTATGTCTAAAAGCGCTGATTTCACTGCTGTCAGCAGAACAAACTTAGTTATTTTTAAAGGCCTTGGGCCAGCTGGCAATGCGATAATTACCGGCAATATTACTATTGAAGAAGAAAGTGAAAAAAACTGGAGCTTTGAGTTTGGATCTACTCATGGCTGGACAGCTGAAGGTTTATGCTGGAACGGCGCGCCGGTAGACTATGGCACGGGTTTTAATATTGCCGCCAATAGAGACGGCCTCTATGCAGCAATCAGTTATATAGGCGGTGAACCGGCTACCGGAATTTTGCAATCGAAAGATTTCACGCTGCCGGCTGATGGATATGTGAAATTTCTGCTTGGTGGTTATTCGCACACAACTATAGGCCCGGGAACTGATTATAATTATGTGATTTTGTGTGATGCCGTAAGCGGCGCCCAACTTGGCAACAAAGCTTATTGTCCCGGAAGTACAGCGAATATGACAATAACAAGCATCACTCCTCCGGCAGCTTATCAGGGAACAGGCAGCAACGTTTATGTCAAAGTTGTAGATGATTCGACAGGCGCCGGTTATGCCTGGCTCTCTTTTGATAAACTTGAAATCGCAATTGATCCTAATCGTTACTGGATAGCAGGAGCAGGGAACTGGACTGAAGAGGGGAACTGGTTAGACGGAATTGCCGATTCACCCGATGCTATTGCACATTTTACAAACAACACAGCCGGCAATGTTACTCTTGATTCTGATGTTGCCGTCGCGGAAATTCACTCAGCTAATGTAAATCATGATTTAGATGGAAGTGGTTCGCTTACTCTTTTTTCCCCTGGAGTTATTGATGTTGATACTGCCTATACAATAGGCGCAACGCTTATCACAAGCAACGGCCTTACCAAGATCGGAGCGGGAACATTGGAGATTGCTGCTGACAGTTCTTTCCTCGGCAATGTTAATCTTATCGCCGGAACTCTTGATATTACAGCTAATATCGATGCCGGTGATGCCGACAGTTTAGTAATTCCGGCAGACGGATTGGAAGTAAATATTGACGGTGGAAGTTATGATTGTACTCCTTGGGGTGAACTGCGTCTGGCATTTCTTGGCGCGATTTATACCAGCTCCGGAACTCTCAATCTTCTGAATGGTGGAATAGCTAAATGTTACGGCCTACGTATGGGTCATGGAAACGGACAGCCGATAGTTAATATTAATACAGGATGTGAAGTTTCTTGTGCACGAGTCTACCAAGCCGGTGGCGTTCCTTACGATGGTGAGTTAAATCTTGACGGCGGAACTTTGTCTGACAGCACTGAAGTTTTGACAAACTGGATATGGAATATGTCGGCAGTCGTAGTTGATATCAAATCCGGTGGTGGTACTTTCAATGTCGATAATTCATATAGAGAAATTAACGAAGCAATTGAAGGTTCGGCAGGCGGCGACATGAATAAAACCGGAAGCGCGACTCTCGCACTAAATGTAGCTCCTGTTTTCGATGGAAATATTAATGTTCAGGCAGGCGAACTTCGCGTGAACTGCGATATTTCAGGCATGGCGGGAACTATCAATGTTTCTTCCGGCGCGAAAGTCGGCGGAACAGGCACTCTCGGTGCAATGACTATTCCGACCGGTGCAACTATAGCTCCGGGAAGTAGTATTGGAACATTAAATACAGGTAATATTACTATGAATGCCGGTAGTTCAATCGACTGGGAAGTGGGTGACCCTGTTTCGGCAGATTTGCTTAATGTTACAGGTACATTCACAATCCCGGCCGGCGGAATGACAGTAAATGCTATAAATGACGGTACTCCTGATGGCAGCACGTATACGATTGTCCAGACTACTGGTGGAATCGTTGGTAATGCTTCTAACGTTACTATGAGCTATGGTCCCGGAGTTGCCGGACCTGCTAATCCGACAATCAGCGGCAATGATTTAGTTGTCAGTATTGTTCCTGAACCTGCTATTATCGGATTGCTTGCAATTCTTGGTTTAGCATTTCTGCGCAGGAAGTAAGCCGCGCTTCCCAGCGCGGATTGTGCTTTGCACAAAAGTAATCCGTAATCGGTAACCGGTAATCAGTATGAGTTGTAATCGAAAGTTACTGTAAGTTACCGACTATGGCATACAAGAACGTGAATTGGTGTTTTTTGTTTGCACCGGTTCATTTAATCAACTTTCTCCTTTGTTTAAAGTTGATTGGTTAGTGCAGCGGCGGCGGAAACGCCGTCGCTGTGACTTTATTGTAGGAGTCCACGCTTTAGCGTGTCTTTTTTCTAAAACAAAGACGTAAAGGACGTAAAGGACAAAAAGGACAAAAAGGACAAAAACCGGTCATTAAAGTCTTTATAGTCCTTATAGTCATTAAGTTTTTTTTCAAACCAAAACTAAAAATTATGAAAAAATTATTAAAATTATTAGTCGCACGTCCGTGCGTCTCTACAATTCTTCTCACTATTCTTTTTCTTACAACTCAACAAATATCTGCTGAAGTTATTTTTAAAGATAACTTCAATACTGTGGCAGGTGTGGAGGAAGTCAACTTCGGGTACGATAACCCGGGCAGACAAAGCGGAACTATGGTTCCAACAAACTATTTGGCTTCCGGAGGCTCATCAATTGGCGATGGTACTGCTTTTCCAAACTGGTTAAACAAAGCCAATGGCGCACTTTCTTCTAATATCAATTTTACTAATCTCAATAATTTTGTTGTGGAATTTGATATGATACAACCAAGCACAAACGATGGCTGGGTAAGTGTCGTCATCGGATCTGACGTGCAGGGAGCGGCAGGGGATGATCCTGTCGGCGGACACGGATTGTTGATTCATGTTAATGGCGCGTACGTTTTTCGCGAATATGACGGAACTATTGTCGGCAGCGGCCCGGCGGGCAGTATACCTGTTGATACGAGTACTCATATTACAATTTGTGTATCGACGGAAAGTTATGGCGGAACTGATAAACCGAAAATATCTATTTTTGTTGACGATGTGCCTTTGAGAGTTGACAACGCAATCAACGGATATACCCGTTTAAGCAATTGCGCTTATACTAACAACTACATTTCATTTTATGATTCAGGCGCGTTGGGCACAGTCGCTTTTGATAATTTTACCGTTAGTACGCCGGAAAAGATTGTATTAACAAAACTATGGCTTGATGACGCTGACATGGAATTAGACAGCAGTCGCGTTTATTCTCATAAAATTAATCTAAACGCGGATGCGGACGTAACAATCAACAGCGGCGCGGGAAATGTAACATTCGGTTACGCAACAAACGGCCAGACAAGCGGCGCGAACTGGGAACTTGGTGATTTAGCCGGTACGTGGATATTCAAAGACGACAATACTGTAACTAATCATATAGCGTTGGAGGGGAGAAAGCTTACGGAACATTATTTTGAGAGCAATCCGGATCAATCAAGTTATCTTAAACTTACAGGACTGGCACCCGGAAATTTTGGCTTCCTCAAATTATACGGAGTTTCTAAATGGGCGCTGCCGAATTTACCGCAGCACCGATCGAATTATTTTGCGGTTTCCGTTGGTGGGCAGGTAATAGTTGACCAGAACGAATTCAATGAAGGCACGGGAATAATAGTTAAAGTAGAATACACAGTTCCCGAAAGCGGCGAACTAACGGTCGCTTTGACGCCTGTAGAACCTCGCAACAGGCACAGATTTAAGTGGACAGCTTTTAGCAACTATCAGGTAATACCGGAACCCTGTCTATTTATCATTTATTATTTAACATTTATCATTTATTGTAGGAAATTTCTTTCAAGAAAATGAGTGCATTTTTTGAAATAAATTTTAAATTTTAAATTTATTTTATCCCGATGTATTTTTATCGGGAGAAAATTAATTTTCTCCTTCAAACAACTAACAACTAACAATGGAATTGTCATGAAAAAAACACAACCACGCTTCAAGCGTGACAAGCTTCTCAATCTCACAACCACGCTTAAGGCGTGGCAGGCTTCACAACTTCGAGTGTTCTTTTTTGCAACTTTAGTGGTTGCTTTCCTTCTGACTTTCACAGCATCCGCTGAAATGCTAAACCCCGGTTTTGAATTGGGGAGTTACACTAACTGGACATCTGTTTCCGGAACCGCGTTCGAGCAGCCAACCACAAATGCCGTCTGGACTTTAACTACGTGGGAAGGCGTTTATTACGCGAATAGCGTGTTTCCAGACGGTAATAAACCGCCAAACGAACCGGCGGTAGGGGTATTGCGTTCTGACATTTTCACTTTTCCGGATAATCACACCTTGTCATTTCTTGTTGGCGGAGCTTCAACCCACTATGGTTACACAAACACTTGGATGACTCTTAACCTTGCTTCTGATGATACAGTACTCGATACAGTTCTGGCAGATGCCAACACGCCTCCAATGGTAAAAAAATCTTTTGATGCCCCCGCTGCATGTGGTCAGGAAGTTTATATAGAAGTTGTTGATGATGCTGACGAAGCAACAGGTTGGGCTTGGATCGCTGTAGATGATTTTAAATTCGAATATTTAGATTTACAAAACTTCGACTTTGAAAACGGATATAATTACTGGGGAGTTTCAGGGCTGGCTTGGGGAAGCGCTCCGAGCACTACAAGTTACTGGCCTGGCGCGCAAGTAGGGTTCGACTGTCATGAAACTTATTACGCGCTTTCACTCCTTGGCGGCGAAACGGAAACCGGCACTATCAGATCTGTTGATTTTACTTATCCTACAGATGGTTCCGTGAAATTTCTCGTTTGCGGACATTCCACACATTTTTCTCCTGAAATTTATAATTATGTAGCTCTAAAAGATGCAGGCGATGACACCGAATACGGCAGAGTTTACGCGCCCGACCAAAATACATTTGTGGAAATGGCGATTACAAATCATGCTGCAAACGGCAAACAAGTTTACATTGAAGCAGTTGATGATTGCTCTGAAGCCGGCTGGGCATGGTTGGGCCTGGATTATATTCAGGTAGAAACTCCTATTCCGGATGCTCCTGCAGGAGTTTCCGCGACTCAAGGCAGCACGAACGACAGAGTAATTGTTTCCTGGTATGCTACTGCTAAAGCCGATAAATACAAAGTTTTACGTAATACTATTGATAATACAAATGCCGCAACTGATATTTCCGGCGAACTTGGCGAGTTTATTGTTCAGTTCGATGACACAACAGCGCTTGATAATTCTAATTATTACTATTGGGTACAGGCGGGAAATATTTACGGCTGGAGCCCGCTTAGCGATTACGTTATCGGTTTCAGAACTACTTCTACCGGACCGGACAAACCTTCAAATATTTTTCCGGCAGATGGTTCGACACCTGAATTTCCGATTTCTCTTGCTGCTTCGGCGTATATCGATTCCGAAGGTTGGCCGTTCGTTACGAGCCTATGGCAAATAAGTTCGGAATCCGATTGCTCATCGCCGAGAAATGATATCTACTCGGGCGCGGTTACAAATGTTTCGCTAGATGCCGGGCAGATTTACACAGGCACAAATTATTGGCGCGTGCGTTACCGTAACGAAAGAAACAAATGGAGCGACTGGTCGGATATTACTCTTTTTATAGTTGACAGAGACATTGATTCCAGTTTTTATTTTTATGATACTTTTAATAATGTTTCCGGCAGCGGAGATGTAAACAAAGATTTTACTATTAGCGGCAGACAGTACGGAAAAGTTATTCCGGTAGAATACTCAATTGCAGGCACAACAGAAATAGGTGATGCAGCAACGAATCCAAACGAACTGACATTAAGCGGCGCGGGCTCTGCCTGTTCGCCAAACTGGAGTTTTGAAGATTCGGGCGAGTTTATGATTGATGTAAAAATTACTCCAAGTGCTGCCGGTTCAGCAATAACTTTCGGCAAAGCTTCGCAAAATGAATCAGCGGCAAGTGGCGGAGGTTTCGGCGTAATCTTTTATGGTGACGGCAGCGGGAAATATGATGTTTACAGTGGCAGCACATTAGCAGGAACCTTTACAAATGATGTTGTAAAATCAAGCGAACTTCAGGTTTTGCTTACTGCTTCTACAATCGATTTTGATAATGAGCAGGCTTATATCGCGGTAACAGTTAATAACGCGCCGCTTGTGTTAAAAAGAACGTGGATGTCAGAAATGCCGGCAACCAATCTCTATGATCGCTGGGCATATACTTTCGCTTATTATAAAGGCGACGGATTTGATAAAAATTATATTACATTATATAATTATGGCGGTGATGGTGTTTATGATGATCTTAAAATTTCTACTATAAAAGCAAAATTTTCCACGAGAACCTGGGAAAATGATGACGATACCTGGATTGGAACAAGCAATTCTGTATCAGATTTTACTCATGCTGTCAATCTTAACACAGACGGGAATATAACTGTCAATGAACTTGAATTTGTCGGAGTCGGCCAGGGAACAAATTGGCTTACTCCGGATACTATTCCTGCTTGCTCCGGAACAAACTGGGCGCTCTTCAACTCCAGTGGTTCTATGGCGTGGTATGATCAGGATGCTCCATTCAGTGGTGACAGCGGTCAAATATTAGAGCATGGACTTTATGGCTGGAGCTGTTCGGTAGGAATCATTTTATCGAATCTTGTGCCTAATTCTATTAATGTCTTGAATATTTACGGTTATCCTTTTGATACCACCCGCCCAAGAATTTCTTATATTTCCGGCAGCGATGGCGGGTTGTTTGAAGTTGATGAAAATGAAGTTATAGATAAAGGACAAATAATTGAGTACGAATATACAGCAGGTAGCGATGGAACTTTTACCATTATTCTTACTCCGGAACCGGCGCAGGATTATTTTGTTTATGGTTTCAGCAGCTATCTGAAAGAAATTGCCGTTCCCGAAATAGATGTCGTGGAATTTCTGGATTTTGGAGAAGTATCAATCATTGAAACTAAATCTATGAACCTTGATATATTTAATGTCGGTGGCGGAATAGTTTCCGGAACTGTCAGTTTTGCGACTGTTGATGGTATTTTCAGTGTTTCGACAAATGATTATTATGCTGAAGCAAAATCGAGTGATACTATCGAAGTAACTTTCGAACCATTCGAAGAAATAGATTATTCAAATACTATTTATCTTACCGGCAGTGGAACTAACGGAGTAGTCGAAGTTCTTCTGACAGGCACAGGCGTGCCGGAAATGGGGATAGTATTCAGTATTCTGTATTCAGTAATCGGTATTTTTATTTTTCGGGGACGAAAATCTGAATAAATAGCAATAATGAAATAATAAATAACAAATAAATTCCAAAACTCAAAAAAAGAAAAAATCCCCCTAACCCACTTTAGGAAAGGGGAAATTGAAAACGAAGAGCATTTCGATAATGGTTTGGAATTTTGAAATTTCTTCTTTTGTTATTTATTTGTAATGTATATTTTGAAATTTGTGATTTTTTAAACAACTAACAACTAACATGGAATCATCATGAAAAAAACACAACCACGCTTCAAGCGTGACAAGCTTCTTAACCTTGCAACCACGCTTAAAGCGTGGCAGGCTTCACAACTTCGAGTATTCTTTTTTGCAACTTTAATGGTTGCTTTCTTCCTGACTTTCACGGCATCCGCTGAAATTCTAAACCCAGGTTTTGAATTGGGGAGTTACACTAACTGGACATCTGTTTCCGGAACCGCTTTCGGGCAGCCGGCTTCAACAGCCGCCTGGACTTTAACTTCGTGGGAAGGAACTTATTACGCGAATAGTGTCTATCCCGATGGTAATCCACCGGCAGACGAACTTGTTGTAGGTGTATTGCGTTCCGATACTTTTACTTATCCAACAAACTATGCTTTGTCATTCCTCATTGGTGGAGCTTCAATCCATTG
>JAUVKG010000356.1 GCA_030596365.1 Chlamydiota bacterium
CCTTTTCGAGTAACCCCTAATTTAAAAAATCATTACTCTTTGGAATATTTAACAGAAAAATGATATAATTTACGCCATGTTTAATAAATATGCTTTTTTAAATCTTAATTTTGAGGTGTTTATATATGAAAATTTTGTACTTTGACTGCTCTTCGGGAATTAGTGGCGATATGGCTGTTGGAGCAATGATCGATCTTGGTGTTCCGTTTGATGTTTTAAACATCAAACTTGAAAACATAGATTTAAAACAAAAACGTATTTCTAAAAAGGGGATTTCTTCAGTTAAATTCGATGTGTTTGATAAATCAACTCATCAGCATGCTGACCATAGTCATCATCATGTTGAAAACATAGAAAAAATAATCTTAGAAACTAATATTCCTGATTCGGATAAAAAAATCGAATTGGGAATTTTTTCCGCAATTGCTGATGCTGAAAGAATCGTTCATGGAACTCCAAAAGGGAAATCTTTACATCTGCATGAAGTTGGTGCTTTGGATTCTATTGCTGACATTATTTGTTTATCATTATGTGTAGATTATTTAAAACCCGACAAAATTGTTTTTTCTCCTGTAAATACAGGTGAGGGAACAGTAAAATGCGCTCATGGAATTTTACCTGTTCCGGCACCGGCTACTCTGGAATTATTGAAAAATATTCCGGCTTATTCCGATGGCACTAAATTTGAATTGACTACTCCGACAGGCGCTGCATTCGCGAAAATTACAGCGGATGACTTTGGTGGACTTCCTTTCGGGAAAATAATTAAAGCCGGCTATGGCGCCGGATCGCGTGAACTTGACAATCGGCCTAACGTTCTAAGAGTATTGCTGATAGACGCTTTGCAAAAGGACACCGGGGACGGTGCCCCTCCAACTTATCAGATAGAAACTCAGATTGATGATATGACATCAGAAACTCTTGCTCCGATATTTGATAAATTATTAAAGAATGGTGCTTTGGATGTGTATGTGACTCAAATTTTAATGAAAAAACAGCGTCCCGGTTTCTTGCTGACCGTTTTATCAAATTCAGAGAATAAAACCGATTTAGAAAAAATTATTCTAAATGAAACTACTACCTTCGGTGTGAGAAGTTGGAAAATTGATCGAACATGTCTTGACAGAAAAATTGAAAAATTTGATTCTTCACTCGGAACTGTCAGAGTAAAAATAGGTGTTCTTGATAATATAACAAAAAAAATGCCTGAATTTGACGATTGCCTAATTATATCTGAAAAATATAACATCCCCGTGTGGAAAGTTTATAATAAAATAATCGGCGAATTAAACAATGCGAAAATTTGAAGTGAATTTGAAAAAAGATGTTTTTGTTCCCGTTGTTAAAGCTATGGGCTTTACGTTAGGTGTATATGTTCGGGTTGGACTATTTATCAGGTTTTTTGATTTTTTATCCTTCAATATGTATGGTTTTAATAATTATTGGAAGTTTGATTGAGAAAAATTTGACCTTTGCGAGCAGGAACTAATTAGGTGTTATTCGAAAAGGGTGAAATGTAATTTATGCAAACACATTGAGTAGCTGTATTGGGTAGCCTACTTCGACCCGAAGTGGGTTGTATGCAAAAACAAATTTGCGAAATTTTAGCATAAGATTTTTAACAAATAACCTGTTTGGGGTCCAAACAGGCTACTTATTAGAAACATTAATTTTCTGATAAAAGGAAAACAGAAGTCTAAAGACACAAGAAAATTTAACCGTGCTATTTATCTTTTCCTTTCTTTTCGAGATTCAATCTTTCTGATAATTTTTTTTGAACATAAACTTTCATTACTATCATTGAATCTTTCATTATTTTAGGTTGCGCTTCCAGTAATTTTTTTCCGGCGGGTGAGCGGTAGAAAACTATTACATTTTTTAAATCATCAACTGTAAGATATCTTTCATAAACAGGTATTACAAGTTTCAACATTTCATCTGCATTCAGTGCCTCTTTAAATGTGGCTTGCACATCTACAGGCATTGTTTGTATCATTGAATCAAGAACCTGTTGAGATTGTTTTTTTGCATTTACGAGTTGAAGCAGTTCAATAACTAACGTCCGTTTATCTTCAGATAATTTTTTAATGTTTATCTCCGACTGATTTATTGATTGAGTAATTATGTTTTCAGACGGTTCCGCGAAAATAACCGTCGCAAACATTATTGCTAAAATTAAAGTATATTTTTTCATTATCTCTCCTGTTTAATTGTTATTTACTCACTATATTTTACCAAAAAACCACTAATTAATAAATAATAAATAATAAATTGTAAATAATAAATAACAACCCCTTTGACCACAGATACGTTTTTTTGTATAATAAACAACTTAAACATTGATTAATAAGTAACTTAAGAATAAAACATGGAGAAACGCGATTATGACAAAAACTATTACTAAAAAAGAATTCATTAAGTATGTGGCTGACTTAACTTCTAAAGATCCTAAAGAACTCGCTCCACTCGTTCAAACGGTGTTCGAAGCTATTGGTGAAGTAATGGTTGATGGAAACAGGCTTGAAATCAGGAATTTCGGCGTATTTTCCGTTAGAAAGAAAAATGCAAGAATAGGTTGTGACCCTAATAATCCAAAAGAAAAAATTGATATTCCGGCTACAGCTGTTCCGATATTTAAAGCGGGAAAATTACTTAAACAAAGAGTTAAAGAAAAAAATTCTTAACATGAACCAAAATAAAAAAATGAATGTCGCTGTTGCAGGCGCAACCGGTTACACAGGTTGTGAGCTTATTAAATTACTCGCAAGGCATAACAGCGTAAACCTTGTCGCTCTGGCACATAGCCGGAACACTGAAGACGCTCCTATAAGCAAAACTTTTCCGGAACTTTCCGGCATTTGCGATATGATGGTTGGAAGTATTGACACTATTTTAAATTGTGACATACTCGACGCTGTTTTTCTTGCTCTGCCGCATCGCGCGGCTATGGCTGTCGCAAAACCTTTGCTTGCGCGCGGAGTTAAAGTAATAGATCTTTCCGCGGACTACAGGTTACGTGATGTTGCTGTTTATGAAAAATGGTATGAAGTTGAACATAAAGATACAGAAAATCTGAATGATGCAGTTTACGGACTATGCGAACATTACAGAGAAAAAATTAAATCAGCGAATCTAATCGCAAACCCGGGCTGTTATCCTACATCAGTTTTGCTGCCTTTAATTCCGCTATTGAAAGCCGGACTTGTAAATAGCGGAAATATTATTGTTGACTCAAAAAGCGGGGCGACAGGTGCGGGAAGAAAAACTTCCGCAGCATTACAATTTTGCGAAGTTGATGAATCGTTTAATGCTTATGGAGTTTTTTCCCATCGTCATACTCCGGAAATTGATCAGGAACTTTCGGTTGCAGCCGGTGAAAAAATTAATGTTATTTTTACACCGCACCTTTTGCCTTTGCAGCGGGGGATTCAATCGACAATTTATGTTGATATAAATTCCCCCTTTCCTAAAGTGGAACATCCCGGTTTTACATCGGGAGCGGGCGAGGGGGATTTAATAAATAAAATCACTAATATTTTAGAAA
>JAUVKG010000380.1 GCA_030596365.1 Chlamydiota bacterium
AATCTAACGCTCCAAGGAATAAATACCGATACATTGCGCATTAGCGGTGATTGTCATATTATTATGCCTTGGCATAGAATTATCGATCGAACAAGAGAATGGCGATTGGCTAAAAATAAAATTGGGACTACCGCAAGAGGAATCGGGCCGGCTTATGCTGATAAAGCAAACAGATGCGGAATTAGATTAAACGATCTTTATGACCAAAAGGTCCTCTCCCAAAAAATCGAACTCATTGCAACCGAAAAAGAAGATTTACTTTTCGGTGCCTGGAAACTTCCGGAAAAAACTTTCGCGGAATGGATGAATTTGCCTGACCAGTTTAATGGCTTGTGGTTGGATAATGGAAAATTTGACGTTCAGACAATCGCAAACTCTTACTCGAAATGGGCGGAAATTCTACATGACTACGTTACTGATATTAAAGAACTTCTCAATAACGCCATTAAAAATAATAAAAAAATCCTTCTCGAAGGCGCGCAGGGATTATTGCTTGATATCGACCATGGAACTTATCCGTTCGTTACTTCATCAAATTGCAGCGCAGGCGGTTTTGCTACCGGACTTGGTATTACTCCGCAATCAATTGATAGAATTTATAATATTATGTCCGCTTATGCTACCCGTGTTGGCGCCGGACCTTTCCCGACCGAACTGGGAACAGAAGAAGAAATCTCAAATGAAAGCGGTGATAATAGAATGAGCTTTGAACAGTCAGCCGAACTTGCAAAATCAACCAATGATGATTACACTTTCGGCAAAGTTATCAGACATATTGCCGGTGAATTCGGCACAACGACAGGCAGACCACGCCGAACAGGATGGTTTGATGCTGTCGCTTGCTCCCTCGCGGCAAAAATTAACGGACCGGATGTGATTATTACAAAACTCGATGTGTTGGACGTTATGCCTAAAATTAAAATTTGTACAGCTTATAAATACACAGGACCGTCAACCTGGTACAACGGGAAAAATGTGGAGAGTGGTGATGAATTTACCATTTTTCCTACTGACGCAAGAATATTAAAATGCTGTAGTCCGGCTGAATTTAAAGAATTCGAAGGTTGGAATTCCAACATTACCTCAATAAAAAGTTATGACGAACTGCCGGACTTAACCAAAAAATATCTGACAGGTATCGAACAAACTACCGGATGTAAAATAAAATTCGTCTCTGTAGGTCCAAAACGATCACAAACATTAAAAATCGGATAATTTATTAATCGATTAATTGGATAATTGCAATTACCAAATTATTCAATTGCTATATTACCAAATTACAAATGAAAACAAGTTGCTCTACAAATTTACTGAATGCCGCCGGTGCGGAAAATATTATGCAGGCAATTGATCTTGCTGCCGAATTCGGTCTTGACGGCATAAATATTGAAACTACCGACAACACTTTCTTTTCAATTGAGAATTTCTCGTTCCTCAAAAGCGCTGAAATTGTCAGACACGCCATTACACGCGAAATTGAAATTCAATGCTTAAATATTTCTGCAGTAAATTTCAATGAAATTAAAAATGAAATTAATAGACTTAGTAAAGCTGCAAGTATTGCTCACGCGCTTTCTTGTCCGCTTGTAGCGTTTTCCACTTCTGCTATAGACGAAAAAACCGGTATCTTTAAACAATTTGAAAAAACTTCTGAAATAATTAAAAAAGCATCAAAACTTGCTGGTGATTTCGATATTTGTTTCGCTGTTGAAGCTGCTCAAAATACTCTCACAGATACTTTTGAAAAATCGATGCAGTTATTTGTTGACGTTGATCAGTATAATTTTGGCGTTGTTCTTAATTCTATCTCATTCAATAAAAATAATATGAAACAACTTGGAAATGATATTGATCTAATTGACGAAAGCCTTTTATTTGTAAAAATTACCGGAGAAGAGGAAAATGTAACTTTGTATAATATTCTGGAAAAATTAGGGAAACGCGGGGACTCTCTTTATGTGAGTGATTGCCGTTGCAGTTCAATTGAAAATCCTGAAACAGAACTTTTGAATTTTGTTAAATTTATAAAAAATGTAAAACTAAAATAATAATGTCAAAAATAATCTTTATTATAATTGGCAGCGGATTGGCTTTGGTTATAACTTCTTATGCTTGCAGCCTGCTTATAACTCAATACAGAACGTTTACCGCTCAAATTCAAACTCCGGAAGATTTCGGCATTGATTATGATCAGTTTACTGTAACAGGTGCTGATAATGCTAAAATAAGCTGCTGGTTTATTCCGGCTATGCAAAGCAAAGCTGTTGTGATTGTAAGTCACGGTGTCGCAGATGGGAAAAGTGGATTGCTGACCTGCGTTCTACCGTTTATTAAATCCGGCTTTTCAATTGTAATGTATGATTTAAGACATCATGGCGAAAGTACAGGCGACTTTTGTACTCTTGGTTATTATGAAACAAATGACCTTTTGCTGCTAACAGACTATGTAAAAAAAAATCTGGCTGATGGAAAACCATTGTGCTATTGGGGATTTTCTCTCGGAGCTACTATCTCTATTCTGGCTGTCTCAAAAAGAAACGATGTTAAAGCCGTCGTTGCAAGAAGCCCTTTCGAGAATATTAGAAATGTTGTGAAACATTACGCATGGAAATTTTATTATATGCCTTATTTTCCCGTCGTTCCACTCGCTCTTAAATTCTTTGAGTGGAAAACAGGTGCCAAAGTTGACGACGTTGATATTTATAAAAATAATGATAAATCGACACTACCACCAGTACTTTTAATCGGGTCGGAAGATGATAAACAAGTCCCGTTCCAATGGCTTGAAAATATTCGCGGCAGTATTGGCAATTCTGCTGAATTACTTGTTGGACACTATGGTCATACAGAAATTTTCGAAGCAATGGAATCCGACGGAATCGATATCGAACGTGCAATTAGCTTTTTGAGCGAAGCAATAAAAAAGTAAGCCGCGCTTCCAAGCGCGAGCAATGGAGTAATGGAGTAATGGAGTAATATCTCTGAACACTGAACACTGAAACCTGAAACCTGACACCTGAAACCTGAAACCGGAAACCTGAGACCTGATACCTGATACCTGATACCTGATACCTGACACCGCCCCGCGTATGCCGGGGCCGAACACCTTAAAATCCCCTCCTTACGAAGGAGGGGTGCAGGGTGGTTCTTGGCCGAACACCCAAAGAATAAGTAAATACTAAATTCATCCCGAGGCGCTAGCGCTCGGGACGAATTTCCT
>JAUVKG010000130.1 GCA_030596365.1 Chlamydiota bacterium
GGATTACGGATTATTCCTCTGCGAGCTTTTCAAGTAGTTCCTGACTCATGTCAAAATTCGCGTAAACATTTTGTACGTCATCCAAATCTTCGAGAGCGTCAATTAAGCGCATTAATGCCGCGGCTTCTTTTTCTTTTTCAATTTTTACTGTTGAAGAGGGCAGCATGGTTAATTCACAAACATTAGTTTCTATGCCTGCATCTTCAATCGCTTTTTTAACATCCTCGAAATTTTCTACCGGAATTGTGATTTCATAAAATCCATCGTTTATTTCCATATCATCCGCGCCGGCGTCTGTAACGACAGTAAAAATAGTGTCTTCGTCAGTAGCGGAAATTTCAATAGTAATAAAACCTTTTTTGTTGAACTGCCATGACACAGCACCATTACTCGCAAGATTTCCACCACGACGGTCTAATGTTGAGCGAACTTCACCTGTCGCGCGATTACGATTATCAGAAAGGCATTCGATAATAATTCCAACGCCTCCAGGTCCATAACCTTCATAAGTTATTTCTTCATAAACCACGCCCGGTAGTTCACCGGTACCTTTTTTGGTAGCGCGGTCAATATTTTCTTTTGGCATATTAGCAGCTTTAGCCGCAGTTATGGCTGAACGAAGTCGCGGGTTCATATCCATGTCCCCGCCGCCGATTTTTGCAGCGATAGTTATTTCTTTAGAAAGCCTGCTGAACAATTTTCCTCTTTTAGCGTCTGTTCCGGCTTTTTTATGTTTAATACTTGCCCATTTAGAATGTCCACTCATAATATTTTAGATTTTGGATTTGTGATTTATGATTTTTGTAGGGGCAGATCTCGTGTCTGCCCATTAAGTAATTTTTGTATCTCTAATCGTGTCGCTGTAGCTGTACCCATCTTGCCAACAACAATTGCCGCTGCCGCATTAGCGATTTTGCAGGCTTCCCATGTGTCAATTCCTTTTGCAAGCGAGGCTGCAAGAGCAGCAACTATCGTATCGCCTGCTCCGGAAACGTCATAAACGCTGTGCGTTTTAGCGACAGGCATAGTTTTAATTTCACCATTCTTATCGCATAGCGCGAGACCTTTTTCGCTAAGCGTTATTATTAGTTTTTCAAGATTGTTCCGTTTGAAAATTGCATCGGCAATCTCGGGTAAATGATCTACAACATCATCATTCCCAATATTAACTCCGGATAAAATTTCTGCTTCATCGGCGTTCGGCGTTGCCAGCGTGCCGAAATATTTTATTGAATGATAACGGTTTGGGTCGATAATTACAGGAACATCAGCATCTTTAAGCAAATCAAAAACTGACTGCTGTATCATTCCTTTGTTATAATCCTGAACTACAACCGCCTCGCATTCAGACATTGCTTTTTCTATTGACGATAAAATATTGTGCCGTGATATGACATCGCTATCAATTTTTGAATCCCAGTCAACTCTGACCACATGCTGCGACCGGGCAATAATTCTTGTTTTTCTTGTAGTTTTTCTTCCGGAATCGACTGTTAGATAATTACAATCAACATTATTGTTCAAAAGAAGTTCGCGCAGACGATTGCCGTCATTATCATCGCCGATAACACTTAACATTACGGGTTTAGCGTCAATGGATGCAAGATTGAGAGCTACATTTGCCGCTGCGCCGGGCATGTCGTCTTCTTTTAAAACTCTTACAATCGGAACGGGCGCTTCCGGTGAAATTCTATCAACTTCGCCCCATACGAAATGGTCAAGCACAACATCTCCGATAACCAGAACTTTTGCTCCGGCGAGTTCTTTCAAAATAGGATTTGTAATTACATCATCCATTAATCTTCGTCTTGATTTCTTGATTTTTTGTATGCGTCAATAACAGCTTTTGCTGTGTTTGGCGGAACTTCGGCATAATGGTCAAACTCAATACTGAATGACCCGCGACCACCTGTTATAGAACGTAGTTCGCTGCAGAAACGGAACATTTCAGCGTGAGGAACCTGCGACTTGATTATCTGCATGCTTCCTTCAGTGCCCATTCCGGTTATGTGTCCGCGTTTACTATTTATTATTGCGTTAATATCGCCGAGAAATTCCTGTGGAATACCAACCTCTACATTTACAATCGGTTCAAGAAGAATAGGTTTCGCTTTTTCTATAGCATCGATAATTACATGCTTGCCTGCAATCTGGAAAGCTATATCTTTGGAATCAACAGGATGTTCCTTTCCATCGTAAAGTTCTACTACAACGTCAACTACAGGGCATCCTGCTATAATACCGTCTTTCATACGTGCCTGGATTCCTTTATCGACACTTGGAATAAAAGATGATGAAATAACTCCACCAACAATCTTGTTGACAAACTCATAGCCTACATCACGCTCGTTCGGCCTTATTTTAATGGCTACTTCCGCAAACTGTCCGGCACCGCCACTTTGTTTTCTGTGCCTGTAGCGAACATCAGCGGTTCCGCGAATAGTTTCGTGGTAAGCAACTTTAGGTGTTGAAGTATTAACATCAACTTTAAACTTCTCCTTTAATCTTTTCAGCACTACATCAAGATGAACATCACCGAGACCTGATACGAGAAGCTCGTGAGTTTCAGGATGTCGTTCAACACGAATTGCCGGGTCTTCTTCATTGATTCTGTGAAGCCCTTCAGCAATCTTTTCTTCCTGACCTCGTTTGGCAGCTGTAACTGCGACTGTCGTAACAGGTTTCGGGAAAACTATGTCTTTGAATTTTACTTTCGCTTCTCCAAGTGCGTCATTTATATGCGTGTCTTTCAACTTCGCTACGGCAACAATATCGCCCGGAGAAGCTGAATCGACATGAATTTGCTCTTTTCCCTGGATAATCATCAGTTCACCTATACGTTCCTTATGTTCACGTGTGAAATTATGAACATCTTTTCCGGAAGTAATTGTTCCCTGATAAACACGCATATATGTGAGCTGACCTACAAAAGGGTCGGTTACCGTTTTAAAAACAAGAGCCGCAGAGGGTAATGACGCATCGGGACTTAAAGGCCCGCCTTCCTCTACTTCTGCTTCAATCTCTCCACGCTCAATTGGCGAAGGCATATAATCAACTATACAATTTAATAATCTGACAATTCCGGTCGGCTTTGTTGCTGATGCAAGAACGATAGGAAAAAAAGTACAATTGTGAATCCCTTTATGTAAAGCATGAATAATTTCTTCCCGTGTGAGAGTCTCGTCATTAAAATATCTTTCCATCATCGCTTCATCTGACTCTACCGCTGTTTCTACCAACTTGGTCTTCAAATCATTGAACAACTCAGCGTCCGCGTCGCCGGCCTCGTCCAATAGAAGATTTGCGGCATCTGTAAATGTTTCAGCAAGACCTATGGGAACTTGAATTGGTGTGCACCCGTTGCCGAAAGATTCGTTTAATTCTGCTACAATCTCTGTGAATTTAGCATTTTCCCTGTCCATTTTATTAAGAACAATCATACGCGGAATGTTTCTTTTTTCAAGCATTCTCCATATCTTACGCGTGCCAACTTCTACTCCGTGAGAAGCATCTATAACTACAATCGCTGCATCTGCAACGCTGATGGCGCCAACAACATCGGCGTAGAAATCCGCGTAACCCGGCGTATCGCCGACAAAAATATTGTGATCACGATGTTTTAAAAATAAATTCGATCCCATTATACTTACCTGGCGTTCCTGTTCTTCAGGCATGCAGTCGGAAACGGTACTTTTGGTTTCAACTGTTCCCATGCGTGAAGTAGTGCCGGATCTGAAAAGCATAGCTTCTACAAGTGATGTTTTGCCACAGGATGCGTGGCCGAGGACGACGATATTCCTTGTCTTTTCAACGGAAATTCCATTCATAACAGTTTTTCTCCTTGTTTAAGGGTTCGGTATATATATACATAAAAAGGTGTTTTATAATATCAAAAACGACATATTTTCGCAACCTTTGATATTTTTTCCATTTATTTGTATAATTATAACTTGAAATTTGAAAATGGAAATTTGTATCGGCATCAATTATAACAGAATGATTTATGGCAGCAATGGAATAATCTGCGTATTATCGCACAGTCATGACTATAAATTCATAACTTCTTATGCTTAACAAATAATTTATAAGCAAACGCACGGAAATCAAATTGTAATTTGCGACAGCTAATTTCAATTTCCTCCGAGTGCCTGCAATTTAACTAAAACCGGCACGAAATGTCTGATTCATTAATAAGAAAAATCCCAAATAAAGATGACGCGCTTGATCTTACCTTGAGACCGCAGCATTTTAAAGATTTCGTTGGACAGGCCGCTTTGAAAGAACGCCTTGGAATCGCTGTCGAAGCAGCAAAACAACGTGACGACGTACTAGACCATGTTCTCCTTTTCGGACCTCCCGGATTGGGAAAAACTACTCTTGCATACATTCTGGCAAACGAACTCGGTGTAAAAATCACTACAACTTCAGGGCCCGTTATCGAAAAGCCGGGTGACCTTGCCGGTCTTTTAACTAATCTCGAAAAAGGCGATATTCTTTTTATAGATGAAATTCACAGATTAAATCATATCGTTGAAGAATATCTTTATCCCGCTCTCGAAGATTTTACTATCGATATTATGATCGATCAGGGACCTCAGGCCCGTTCAGTAAGACTTGAACTTCAAAAATTTACTCTCATCGGCGCTACTACAAGAACAGGCTTGCTTACCGCTCCGCTAAGGGACAGATTCGGTATCACCTGTAAATTAAATTATTATAGCGTTGATGAAATGATTAAAATTGTTCATCGCTCCGCGAGAATCTTAAATGTGGAAATGGATGAAGGCGGCGCGTGTGAAATTGCAAGCAGATCCCGTGGAACTCCGCGTATTGGTAATTTTCTTCTCAAACGTGTACGGGATTATGCACAAGTTCGCGCTGATGGTGTAGTAACCAAAGACGTTGCAGATAAAGCTTTGAAAATGCTGGAAATAGATGAACTCGGATTCGATGAAATGGATAGAGATTATCTTGACGCGCTAATTCATAAATTTGACGGCGGGCCTGTTGGAATAAAAAATCTCGCTGTCTCTGTAGGCGAAGAAGCGGACACGCTTGAAGAAGTTTACGAACCGTATTTAATTCAGCAGGGATTTATCAAAAGAACATCTAAAGGCAGAATAGCGAATCCGATAGCTTATAAACATCTGAATGCCGAACACCTTTTACGCGGTGAACGCGGGTTATTTTAGAAAGTACTTACTCGAAAAGGGGTAGCACTAAAAATTCCCCTCCTTACAAAGGAGGGGTGGCACGGAGTGCCGGGGTGGTTCTCTTCTTAACAAAGATTTTTTGGCAAGATCAAAACAATAAATCGCTTCTTGAACTTTGCGGACAATGGAAGGATGATAGAACTGCCGAAGAAATTGTAGATGAAATTTATTCAACGCGAACAAGTTCTAAAAATAGCACGCTTGAAAACTGGACATAATTTATTGAAATGCATAATTTAAATTGGAAAAATTGTTCGAATATCGCAATAGCAAAATCTAAAAATTCCTGCTATCCGCAAGCACCGCCTTTTCATCCTAACGAAAAATTCCCGGAACTATCTTTTCTGCCGGATTTTATTCCGGATGAAAATAATTCCGTTTACTCATCTGTTCGCGACACATTGAATTTACTTTTCCCGGGCGTGGAAAATTCTGATTGGAACCCGCTGTCAAAAATTGTTACGCCGGGCGATACTGTCGTTCTTAAACCTAATTTTATTAAAGAATGTCACGAAACCAAACCGGATGAGTGGGAACAAGTCATTACTCATGGATCCGTTATTCGAGCGGTATGCGATTATGTTTTACTCGCGTTAAAAGGTGAAGGCGAAATTATTATTTGTGATGCTCCGCAGACGGACAGTTCATTCGATAAAATATGTCGGGTGTCAGGTACAAAAAGTATCGTTGACTGGTATAATTCATGGTCGAAAATTAAAATCCAACTCCTTGACTTAAGAAAAGAAGAATGGGAATCGAAAGATGATGTCATTATCAATCGACAAAAATTGCCGGGTGATCCTAAAGGTTATGTGGCAGTGAATCTTGCCGACAAAAGCGAATTCTACGGTATGAATCCTAAACACGGCTTTTACGGCGCGGATTACAATACTAAAATTACTCAAGAACATCATCACGGTAATATCCACGAATATCTGCTCGCATCAACCGTTATGAATGCGGATGTTGTTATTAATCTCCCAAAACTTAAAACTCATAAAAAAACAGGAATAACATGCGCGATTAAAAACCTTGTCGGGATTAACGGCGATAAAAATTGGCTGCCGCATTATATTCTCGGCGCTCCTGAAGACGGGGGAGACCAATTCCCCAAATCAGGAATTAAAGAGAGCAGCGAACGTGTTTTAATGACGTGGTTCAAAAAAATTCTTTACTATTCTCCTCAATGGGTAAATCAACTTTTTCGGCCTGTAAAAAAAATAGGAAAAATAATTTTTGGCGATACTCACAAAATTATTCGAAGCGGCAATTGGCACGGAAATGATACAACATGGCGAATGGCTGTAGATTTAAACAAATGTTTCTTCTATTTTGACAAAAGTCAAAATAAGGTGTCAGATTCCAAATGTCAGGAAGATTCCCCCTTTCTTAAAGTGGAACATCCCGGTTTTACATCGGGAGTGGGTGAGGGGGATTTTCGCAAATATTTCGCGCTTGTTGACGGAATAATTGCAGGTGAAGGTGAAGGCCCGCTCGCTCCCGATGCAAAAGAATGCGGAGTTATCATTGCCGGTCAAAATCCTGTTGCAATTGACGCGACTTGTGCCTGGCTGATGGGATTTGACATTAACAAAATTCAATTCACGAATCAGGCGTTCAATTTGAAAGAATTCCCACTTGCAAATTTCAAAAACGGTGAAGTCGAAGTTGTTAGCAACGAAAAACAATGGCGCGGAAAACTTGGCGAATTGCAAAACGTAGAAACCTTCAAATTCAAACCACATTTCGGATGGAAAGGCGCAATCGAAAGAGAAAAGTAGGAAAAGCATCCTGCTTTTCATTATAATATAATATTTTTTACAAAATTATTTAACCACATAAGAAACATAAGTAATACATAAGAATTAATAGTACTCCCCTTAAATCGTACTGCAATAAATGAAATTAATTTATGGGTTAAAGGATTTATTAAAATATAAAAATGCTTCTATTTAAAAAGTATATTTTCTTTTTTACTGTTCTGTTTGCAGTTAGTTGTACTGCAGCAGATGATTTTGCTCACATACTTGACCTCGCTAAATATTCAGCGTGCAAAGATGTGCTGAAAAACATCCAGAAAAATCCCCTCCTTACGAAGGAGGGGTGCCCGATAGGGCGGGGTGGTTCTCTGCAATCCAAGCTTAAATTATTAGGCTCCGGTTCTTTCCCATGGCGCTTTGAAGTCACAAATGGTTATCAGGAAGGTTTTGTTTATTATGCGCTGCTGGGATATGCAAATGAATTAAGCGGAGACATCCCATTTGCGTATCGTTGCTATCAAAATTCACTTGCCTGCATATATGAAG
>JAUVKG010000057.1 GCA_030596365.1 Chlamydiota bacterium
CTGGTGCTGATAATATGCTCATCTAAATCAAAAGGTTTCGCGGACGTTGCTTTTGAAGGTTCAAGAATATTAACAGTAAAGTTTAGTAAATTACCGCCCCACCCATCAGCTGGATTAGCATCTTTTATACGAAAGAACAAAATATTTTTCATACCATCATCAGAAATCGAACAAAGAACAGGATTACCAGTCGCACCTATACCAATTGTTTCACATGTAAATGGGTTATAGCTAACAGTTTCAACGTCACGAGCACCTGCACCTGCATTAAAAATAGTTGTCCAGGTAGAATTATCAGTTGAAACATCAATTAAATATTCGCCAGCGACTGTCATATCTATAGTTCCGTTAGGATCAAAATTTACACGATAAGTAAAATGCGCTGTTGCATCAGCAAAACGTTGATGCGCGGTATTATTAAAAGCGTGATTTTCCCAGAGAATCTGAATTTCTTCTTCACTGATTGGCAGGTAAGTTGTAGTAGAAGAAATAGTAGAATGAGGGCTAATCCAGAAGTTGTAAAGTTGACCGCCATTTCCAGCTATCGGCGCGCTATTTCTGATACGAACATAAATTAAATTGTCAGATGTCAAATTAAGAACATCTTTAATATCGAGATTAAGTGTTCGCTCAGTTGTGTCACCAGGATTATTGCTGTAAACGAGATCAACTGTTGAAAATAAGCTGTCTCTGGCAATTTCGAATATAAATTGACCGCGAATTCTACCATGAATCCAACAAGTGTCATCGTCGTCCGGAAGATCTAATTTATAAATGAAATAATGTTTGAGATCGGCATAACGTCCACCTGTTATATCCGGGCATCCAGTTTTTTGATATAACCATTGCTGGTCGCCGTTCATACTTTCTGTATCAGGTTCTGAACCACCGGCAAAAAAGTAAGGATAGCCATATTTTGATATTAGAGCATTGAAAGCCATTCCGCCCCATCCCTGTGCAGTTGAAGCATCACCAATACGAACATAAAAATCATCAGCCGGTAAATAACTTGCAAGATCAAAGCAGAAAGGAGATTCATTTGTTAACGGTTTGTCCTGCCAATTACTTGATTGAGTGGCAGGATTGCTGTAAGGCGGTGTGTTAGAACTAATAAATACCCAGTCTACACCATTTGATGAAAATTCAAGCGAATAGTTATTAGCTATTTGAAGAAGGTAATACGCTTGGTCATCCATACTTGACACATCATATTTTACTACTAATGTGTTGTTTGCATCCATAAACGAAAATTTACGAACTGCGGAACCGTTGCCGCGGTTTGGTCCGGCCGGGTCTTGACTGAGTGACGGATTACCGGAAACAAAGAATGGATCTCTTCCAATTTGATTTCCCATGTCGGGGTCAAAATAATGCCAGTGCGGATATGGCGTTTTTGCCAGAGCTTCCATATTTGTTGTTACTGCTTTAGCGGCGCTGCACATAAAGATTATGCCGAGAGCAATTGTTAGGAAAGTGGTTTTCTTCATTTTTTCTCCTTTGGTGTAGATGTTAAACAGCACATATTACGAACATTTAATAGATAGAAATAATTATTGTGCTTTGAATATTATATCATGTAATTAATCAAAAGTCAAGCGGACAGCAAAATTTTGCATAAAAGGAAGGAGGGATTGATGGAATGATGGATTGGTGGATTGATGGATTGGTGGATATGGAGTGCAGGAATAAAGGCGCGATAGCGACATTTGCTGCGCGGTCGCAAAGCGACCGAAATACTCAGAATAATGGAATGATGGCCACGCCAAACGCGTGGTAAAAGTAATGGAGTGATGGAATGATGGATTGGTGGATTGATGGATGAACGCGAATAGCCGTTACTTCATTGGTGTCGCCCTTTTCAGGAGTTTATTAATCGGCTTCTTATATTAGCAATATTAAGTGTAAATAATTGAATACCATTGGAAAATTTTAGTCAGTAGGTTCTACATTCCATTTTATCTTACTGACAATCTCTCTATTAGACGAATTCAACCTGCCAGAAAAACGCCATTCTCCACCTTTTTGAGCAACTTTTACAACAAAATGGTTCCATCCTTTTCTTAGCGGTAATTCGTTAATGCTAAACTGGTCTGCCACCATCGGATGGCAACCTCGATCCTCAAAAATCTTTTCATCATTGAGCCAAATAACACAACCGTCATCAGAACCAAAATTAAAACTGACTTTGGGAATATCCGGATCTGCAAGTAACTCATCTAACGGCCTGGGGCTTTTTGCCCAAAAGCTTAAATATACGGCAGCGTTGATCATTGCAGAATTCATACTATCAAGCGTTTTTAGATCAAATATTCCCTGATTGGCATCAAGAAGACTCCATTTATGACCACCTACAAATTCATTTTTCTTGGGATATGCAGACATCGTAATCGAAATGAATTGTTTGTCCAGAGCTTGATCATAATTATCGGTTTCAAATACAGGCGAGACAAGTACTCGGCTAAGCTCAGGTATTCTATAATTTTTAATTTGTTCAAAATTAATTTTGACCCCAATATTTTTAAAAATATTCTGGATGAGCTTGTCTAAACGAAAATTCATTAAATTCGATTCGATAGTACTTACAAAATAAGACCCTTTTCCTCGCTTAAACTCAACGAAAGCGGCTCCTTGAGGTCTTTCTCGTTCCGACCTGATAATACGAGCTGTTTTATCGTCTTCGGCCCGAAAATTCCACTGTCGCCAATCTGTAGGGCAGGCCTTTAACAACACATTTCCCTTGTTTACTAAATCCCCTTCAATAGCATACTTCATAGCCACATTATGGCTTGTATCTTCGGTAAAATACATCTCCTCAAGCGGGATGGAAGCGACTCTATTATCGCCCTCATTATGAACAAAAGAAGTACTTTCCATAGGGAACACATTAATTTCTAATGGTAATATTGTGTTGATTTTATCAAAGTTCTCAGGATTAACGTTCCAAACAATGACTCTCCCCCCTTTTTCTACCGATTGCCGAAGGGTATTCTTTAAGAATTTGCTATTAACAAATGTGTTAGCATCTATGATTATTATTTCAGAATATGATCCATCTTTAAGCAGAGGAATTCCACAACTCACAAGCTTTATAAATGTATCTGTGTTTTTATCCCCTATATATAGCACTTCATTACAAAGTTTCTTGTAAACTGGTGCCGGTGGCAGCTTAGTTGTTTCTCTTTTATCCCATTCACACGGTTGCGGCGGTGTTGCATAGGCAGCCTTTACAGCATGAAATAGGGACCATGGTTTGTAAAGGGGCAACGATGGGTCATAACCGGGATTAAAGGTAGTTGTATATGGCCCTAATCTCTCAGGCTGAACACCAGGTTTCGCTTCGATGTATTCTTTAAAGAATATCCCATCGGTTGGCTGGGGCTTTCTTGATATACTTCTCATACCCAATGGCAAAACCTCTAAACCATACCAAGCTATATTAAATGTAGAACAAAAAACGGCACTTGGTCTTTGACCTTTTGCAATTAATTCATAGGAATCAATAGCCACGGCATCCATGCGGTCTTCAAAACTCCGGTAGGCTCTGTCGCCTATGAATTTGGCCGCTTGGGCGGGCGTTCCGTAGTAACCTATACTGCATTCACCAACACCATATGGTTTTGTTGATTCGTCTGCTTGCCTTAAATAATCTGCGGCCGTTCCATAATGAGCAATACTTACAGGAAGCCTACCGTCAAGATCATAGTCGCCATCTATGGAGAGCCAATCCCGAGTACTATCATTTTCTTGGAATATATTAATCAAATCGATAAATTTATCATAAACGTTATTCTTGTAATCTTGATCCTTGCAAACAACATCTAAGGCGGGCCTGATTTCGTTTGCAACACTCCACCCAAATATACACGGATGATTTCGATCTCTTAAAACCAACCCTTTGGCATTTTCAGCAAAACTTTTCCATAATAACTCGGAATCATAATTGTGTGCGCAGTGGCTTGCCCAAATAGAGGTTTCATCTAAAATGGCAATACCCATTTCATCAGCCATATCAAGATAAAACTCCGGGTATACCATTGCATGAAGTCTGACCGCATTCCCGCCTGCTTCCTGAACCATTTTGTACCAAGACCAAGCATACCGGCGAGTCATTTGTGGGATGCCCATAAAATGCCATGCATCACCAAGAAGTTGTATTTTTTTGCCGTTAAGCGTAAAATTTTTGCCTGAAATCTTAAACTCTCGCCAACCGAACCGACAAAATTTAGTATCTTTAATGATTCCATCTTGACCCAGGCGTACAGTTAGACCATAAAGATTCGGATCTTTAAGGCCCCAATATTTTAGCTTACCATCAACCGGGGTCGACAAGTTCAACTTAACGTTGTGGCCTGCCGGAACAACAACTTTTTTTGAAGAAAAATTAAGTTCTACTTTACCCAGCTTCCACTTAACCTCCGGGGCGGAAAGAACATCTTTATCTGTTAAATTAATCCATTTGCTTACAACTCCGGATATATCTACCTGATGGTCTTGTTCTGTTGTATTTGTAACAGTTACATTAACACTTAACTTATTTAGTGAGACATCAGGCCTAACATAGGCATCGGAAATATAAATATCAGGATAAGCCGTGAGAAATACATCCTGCCAAATACCTGCTATGTGATTCTGCCAGAACGAGCCGGTAGCATAAGTTAAGTTGCCATACTTACCCTTTTTATTGAATAGTTCATGTTTTATAATACCGACAAGTAACTCATTTTTTTCTGAAAAGTTAATATAATCCGTAACGTCAACACTAAATGGTAAAGTAGAATCAAAATTATTACCCGCATCTTTCCCGTTTATAACCACCCGCGATTTTCCCGCAACTGCCTTGAAAACAAGAACCACTCTCTTTCCTTTCCAGCCAGACGGAACAGAAAAGAACTTACGATGCCATCCCATTTTTGCCTTATTCCACTGATTGGGATAACTTGGATAAGTCATGAAGTCTCCTCCCATATATTCATTCTCATTCTCACTCTTTATCGTAAAGCTGTTAACATTCCATGGTGATGGTATTTTAATTTTAACATTATCCCAACCATCGGTTTCAGGTGTGGGTAAGAAAGGATTGCCATTTTTATTTTTAGCTTCATATGGACCATATACTGGTTGAAAATCCCATTTTCCATTTAGACAAATTGATTGTCGGAACGGTTTTTCAGGCTGCTTAACCCAGTCTTCCGAAGGAGCAAATTCCCGAGGGAAGATTAGAGATCGATCCTCTCCCTCCACAATCAAGGGCGAAGCAACCATTAGTTTAATTCCAATAATAAGAGCCTTTTCAATATATTTCTTTTTCATTTTTCATCTTTCTCCTTTGTTCTGAGTATTATATAATACAATTAATAAAAAAGTCAAGAAGACAGCAAAAATTTGCATAAAGAGAAGAGTGGATTGTTGGATTAATGGAATAATGGATTAATGGATTGATGGATTGATGGATTGGTGGATTGGTGGAGTAATGGAGTAATGGATTGGAGGGACGCTGTCCCCAGCGTCCTAAATGGAGTAATGGAGTAATGGATTGATGGATTGATGGATTGATGGATTAATGGATTGATGGATTGTTGGAAAACCTTTTCACCTTTGTTTTTTATAAAATTTACTATTTCCAGATTCCCCTCCTTACCAAGGAGGGGTGGCACGGAGTGCCGGGGTGGTTCTCATTTTAACCAAACCACTTTTTCAGTTGAATATTTCTTGTTGCTAACAAAGTAACGTTGTACTCACGTTCACCAATGAAAAAGATTAATAATAACCAACATTTTGTGTCGCATGTCAAATAAAATGTACCGTCCTTTTCGGACGGAATACGTTTATTAATCATGCCCTTGCGTTAATAACCACCCCGCCCTGCGGGCACCCCTCCTAAAACAGGAGGGGAATTAGGCTAATTGCTTACGCCGCTTTGCGGCTGAACCCTTTTCGAGTAACCCCTAATTAAAATGCGCTCGAAAACCGGTATTAAATTAGCACTCGCTTTTTAACATCCTCGAGATGCGGATAATTTGTTTGTTTGCACCAGGATAATAGTTTTGAGCGTAGGATTTCTGTCTGCTTTTTATACTTATTCCGCACCGGATTTGATCCGATCAGATTATTCATTTCGTACGGGTCATCCTTCAGGTTAAACAGTGCATTTGGAGAAGTTGACTTCTTATCATAAGGCATCATCAGCTTCCACTCGGAGGTACGAATCATGATATTTGCCGGATTAAAATTCGGCCAGTTCCATTCCGATACAACAAAGTCCTCCGTTGAAGAAGTACTCTTCTCAATGTGGCGACGTAACGAGGTACCATCAGACAAATGATCACCGACTCCGAGATAATCGTTAATCGTTGCAAACAGATCGATATGTGAGACCGGATCGGTGATAACGGATGCCGGTTTTATACGACCGGGAAAACGGATGAGAAGAGGAACGCGCACGGATTCTTCCAGGAAAAGATTTTTTTCGCGCAAGCCGTGTGCCCCAAGCATTTCACCATGATCAGAGGTAAAGACCACCATAGTATTTTCCGACAAACCCAGGTCATCCAGTTTATCTAATAGTTTACCTACTGCATCATCAATTTCTTTTATCAAGGCATAGTAGTTTGCCACCATATACTTTATTTTTACCGGATCGCTATATTCCGGAAGTATGGGTCGACCATTAGCGGTACGGTATGGATTATTGTCCATTGGGTCGTTCTGGCTTTTAGGAACGGGCATTTTATCCGGATCATACATTTTAGCATACGATCTGAGCGGCAGCATGGGGGAATGCGGAAAGTGGAAAGAGCAGGTTAAGGAAAAAGGTCCATTTTTCAAACGCTCAATGGCATCCAGCGTTTCTTGCACCTGAAAAGCTGTGACTGAAGCTCCCTCAGGCATTTCGGTAATCCCGTGGCAGTCGGGTTGTACGAGACGACGTTTCAGTTTACGTGGTGGTTGCCCCGGGGAAACGTACCGGGCATCCAAAGGGTTAGGAGTATAGGGATAACGACTCCATGTGGTATCAACCAGCTGTCCATCTTTCGCCGGAGGAACCGGATAGTTCTTGTCGCAGAAGGCGTAATAACTAGATGGTCTACCACTGGGAATGACTTTGTTTATATATTTTTTCGAATAGTTTTCGGGTGCATGCCACTTACCATGGTATTCCGTGCAATATCCCGCATCGGAAAGAATTTCATCGTAGGTTCGCAATGGTCTGACAGCGGATATATTCTTTTTCTCCGCATCCATATTCGTACGGCATTGTGTTGTCTCAATACAACATCCTGTCAAAAGCGAAGTGCGGGCCGGTCCGCAAACCGGACACTGCGAGTGGCACATACCAAATCTCGCCCCTTCTTTTGCCAACCGATCCATGTTCGGGGTCTGCAAGATACTGTTTCCCGCGCAACTTAGAGCATCCCAGCGTTGCTGATCTGTCATGATAACGAGAAGATTTGGTTTCTTCCCGGAATTTTTCGCCATGCCGAACGCAGTTTGTGAACTCAACACCAATCCTGCTGAACCGGCTACTGTTACTTTTATGAACTCTCGTCTATTCATATTTTTAGTCTCCTATTGTTTTTTCTTATTTGGAAGTTCGGCTTGGTACGTCATTTCGACCTTTTAACCCGGCGTATGCCTGGGCGAAATGACAGCTAAGTAAAAACACTATCATTCCATAGATTTTAAATTCATGCAATTTGTATTTTTTTCTTTGCGAGCTTAGCGCCTTTGCGAGAGTTTCTTTGTATTTATATTTTTTTTAAATTAAATTTAAATCCTGTATATTTTGTCAAGAAAATAATTTATCTCGCTAAGGCGCAAAGCTCGCAAAGGAAATACCAATAAAGTAAGAAAAAATATAATTCCGCCCGAAAAGGGCGGCACCAACGAAAAAGGTTGATTATAATCATCGTTTTGTGTCGTTTATCAAATAAAATGTACCGTCCTTTTCGGACGGAATACGTTTGATAATCGTTCGGGCACCCCCTTCAAAGGGGGAATCTTATCGCCGTTTCACGGCTTGCCCTTTTCGAGCGGCGTTAGAGTAGGTTAAGCTTCCAGCTTAATGTCAAGCTGGAAGCTTGACTTACTTTCCTACCAATCAATGTGCCATTTTTAAAATACAGGCATATTTGAAAGGGTTGATTTTAAATTTATAAATATTTCCTTCTTTAGTGAAATTAATATTTTCTTTTTTCTCCATATCGTAAACAGCTTCCATCGATTTAATATTCTTATCACTGCGAAAAGCTACAGTTACAGCATCGCTTTTTTCTTCCTTACTGTGAAAAACGAAATAAATCAAGTCTTCATCTTTACCTTCAAAAAGAACCGTTTCGACATAAGGATTATCTTCAACGAATTTTATCCGCTTTTTATAATCCGCTTCTTTAAGAGCAATTTCCGCCGTCTTACGAAGTTTCGTTCTGTTTTCATTTTTGTAATTCCAGTCCATTACATGAAATAACGGGAGAGTTGTCCATCTTAAATTATAACGTCGAACTGTTTCAAGATATGCTTTCCCAATTCCACCGGTTATAGAGCGTTTTTTGTCTTTATCATAAAAACTAATTTTTTCAACATTAATAAATTTACCCTTAAAATCACTTTGTTTATCGGAAGTAGGATTTCCGAATTCGTCATAAAGAGCAAATCGCGCGGAAGAGACAATATTTCCGCCTTTTTTAAGATATTCGTTAAGTTTTTTCACAATATTTTCATTTATATACGCGCAATCCGGAATTACAATTACTTCATACTTACTTAAATATTTTGCGTCAATATCTTTTTCAAGCAAGTCTTCAAAAAGCGCGACATCGAAATAGTGCTGGTTTTGAATTAACATTTTATACCAGCCGACAAAATCTTCGGGATCGTTTTTAATACCGTTCGGATCGGTTGAAGTAGTTTGAAGCAAAGGCATAATCAGAAGCATTTGAGGATTTATTTTTTTACCTTGCGTCATTTTTCTTGCTATCCTTGAATCAACATTAAATCTTCTAAGCTCTGCCAATTTCCATATAGGAAAGAATTTATAATCACCTCCGGGGGCATACCAGCAGTAAGTAAGAAATCCGTTAGCGCCGTGTTGCAGAGTACCGTGTGCAACCCGCATCATTTTATCGAAACCTATTTCAGGGCCTGCTGTCCAGTCGAGTAAATCCATTACATACGAGGGCTTATCATATCTGCGCGCTATATCTAAAGGACAGGTTATGGGGTGGTAATCACCGCTGTGGGAAGGCAGCTGCATGCCAAGATAATCCATGTCTTTCATTTTCGCCACGTTGTATAAATGTATTCCGCACTGCAATTCATCCCAACCCCAGAAAAACGGAAACAGGACTGTACCGTAAGAAATAACGGGAAGTTTATCATCGACTTCTTTTATGCATGTTCCGATGTAATTAAAAATTTCTTTAGAGGAATCATTACCGAATTCCTGAAAATCCGCCCACTGTTTATTAATATAAGGCTCACTTTTTTTGCTAAATACATTTTGTGCGGGATTAGATATTTTTATACATTTAGAACCATTCATTCCCTCGCCTTCAACCCGCTTGATTTCATAAGCATGTTCAGAAGACCCATTGTTTAAAGTCCAGCCTGTAGGCGTGCCTTCTCCTAATTCAAAATTGGGATTATCAAGCAAATTTATACTCCCGTCTTCGGGTCCGAGATAAAGACTGTCTATCCATACTTCCCCGCTGCCGGTAAAATGTATCTCAACGTCTGTCGCATCGCGCTCGGGTGGCAAAGGATAACCGCCAAGTATTAAATCAGTCCAATCGTGAGTTCCTTTGATAGTAGGTGAGTAAAGAATTGCGGGAGCGCTAAGAGGGGAATGAGTATTTAAGCGTAAGGTTACTCCACCGCTAAGCACGTTTTTCATTTTAACTTTTGCTTTAAAAACCAGCGGTTTTGCAGGATCAATATCATACTTTTTATTGCCTTTTATATAAACCTGAGTTGCTGTATCATAATCCCTGATAGGCACATTGGCCGTACCGCGATTTTCTCCATCTTTATAACCCAACGTATAAGCCATCCTTATAGGCTCAGCATCATCAAAACTTTTAATTTCCTTTCCCCACGCTTTTGAAAGCGCTTTAATGTCATTGTTGTATTTATTTTTCAGCCATTTTTTGTAAGCATCAATATCAACTTTCTGGTAGCGACCTCCTAAAACATACCACCATTCCGCTCCGGCGATATAACCTGCTATTCTGTTATTGACATCTTTTTTCTTCATATATTCGATGATTTTTTTTATTACGATTTTCATTCTTTTCCTGAAATATTCCGAATGAAGAGCCGGTTCACGAAAATAAAATGTCGCTGCGTCTTTTTGTATCTCATCCCGCTCCTTTATTTCTTCTAAAAGCCATTTAGGCGTATGACACGGGTCAATTTCTATCATTGGAACATAGTAAAGATCGTATTTTTCGGCGTATTCTACCATCTCGTCTATCTTTTCAAAATTAAACTCGTCTTTTTTAGGCTCTATATCTCCCCAGGCAGCAGGTCGGGTGGCAATAACGGAGTTTTCGGTATAAGGCATTAAATCGGCCCCGTTTTTTAAGACGGGATAATGCGAAACAAAACCT
>JAUVKG010000366.1 GCA_030596365.1 Chlamydiota bacterium
ACGTGTTTGAACCGTCAACATGCCAGTTATCATTGGTAACACCAGCTTGATTATCGTAAATAATCGAATTCACAACAACGGTCTCATTAGTGCAAAAAATACCCCCGCCGGAATCGGTAGCAATATTTCCCGCAATGGTGCAATTATAGAAATCACCTCTAAAGGAATAAACTCCGCCGCCATATTTCGCGGTATTCATATTATTAATCAGGCAATTTGTCAACGCACCGCCATTGTTGCAGCACGCGCCCCCCCCATTTGCCGTTGCGGTATTGCTGCTAATAGTGCAATCGGAAATCGATCCGCCGACATAACAATGTACGCCACCGCCATAACCCGCGCTATTGCCGCTGATTGTGCAATCGGAAACCGATCCCCCTGGGTAGCAGTACACACCGCCGCCATAACCCGCGCTGTTGCCGATGATATCGCAATCGTAAATCACGCCACCGGAACGGCAGAACGAGCCGCCGGCTTGTGACGCGCTATTCCCGCTGATTATGCAACCGGAAACCGTACCACCATAGTAGCAATCCACACCACCGCTAAATAATGTCGCGTTATTCCCGCTGATTGTGCAACGGGAAATTACGCCACCGTAGTTGCATCGTATGCCGCCGCCATATCTTGCGCTGTTACTGATGATAACACAATTGGAAACCTCTCCTGCTCCATCACAATATACGGCGCCGCCATTTGTTATAGCGCGGTTATTTTCAAAAACGCAGTCTATTACAACACTTTGATTCCGAAGGAAAACTCCGCCGCCGTTTTCTGCTTCGTTTCCTTCAAAATAACAATTGGAAATAAAAGATCTGAAAGAATAAATAGCACCGCCCCCCATTGACACAGTGTTATTTGTAAAATTGCAGTTCAGCATAGTTCCCTGCGACGAAGTAAAAACTCCCCCGCCATTTCCATACGCATCAGCGTTTCTGATTAAAAAACCATCTATGACTGAAGTTCCCTTCAAATAAATGCATCTCGAGCTTAAATTGCCGTCAATGACAGTACTTTCCGCGCCGTTTACACTTTTTAAAATAATGTTGTTTGTCGCTAAATAAATCTGGCTGGAAACTGTATACACACCATCCGTTACCAGAACAACATTACCTTCAACAGCGGCATTAACAGCATCCTGAATTGAATGTGTGGCGGTTGCCCACGAATCATAAGGCGGAGTGTCCGACCCGCATGTCCAAACGTAATTAGTGAATGCGAAGGAATTAGCAGTAAGCAGTAAGCAGAAAGCAGTAAGCAGTAAGCAGTTGGAGGGACGGCGTCCTCGACGTCCTAATTCAGCCGGCAGTAAGCATTGAAGTAAGTTTTTCATGACTGTCTCCTTATGTTAAGTTTTTATCTTTTGGTTAAAACTAATAATCAATAATATGTTCCGCGACAATTTTTTTCTTTTTGAAAATAGTAAATATTTGGGATGTTGCGTTTGTATTTTTTCTGGAGAAAACTTTTTTGCCAAGATAATTAATATTAATTCCTTCACCGGTATTTTCCCATTTGACTTTTTCAAGCTTCTTGTCGTATTCCGTTACGGAAATATTGCCGGAGTTCGTGGTTACAATATAAAGTTTTGTGCGGTCTAAACAGGATTTTTTAAAACCTGCAATTGATGTTTCGCCGTTTAATTTCGGGTTCTTTCCCCATTTGTAAGTTTGAATATCAGCAGTTCCGGCAGTACTTTTGTAAAGGCAAAGCATTTTCCCGCTGAATTGCTCGCTTTTGAAAGTCGAAAAATTATCCGGCATAAAATTTCCAACTACCTTTTTCCCTTTCCTGTCCACATAAGTCATAGGACCGTTCGTTCCGTTTTCCAGGTACCAGTAAAGAATTCCGCCTTTGCTATCCACTCTCCAGGCAAAAAAACCGGAGTCCGGATAAGGCAAAGTAAGCGTGCCGTATGGTTTACCTTTTTTTGTAACCTCAAGCAACACATTAGATATGCCCCATATAGAATATGCCGCAACGCCTTTTGGGTAAATGGGACGAAATCCCCCGCCTTCCACGGAAGGAACAAATTTCCATACAATTTTTCCCAATTTTTTATCAAGCGCCAGCAGTTCCGCGTCACCCCATCCAGACGGCTCACTAATAACAACGTAGATCCATTTTTCACTTAACCACGCCGTCGCGAAATTATTTGAGATTATATATTCATTAATTTTTTTCAAACCTTTTTTGGAAACTGAATACAGATGGAGATTTTTTGCTTTTTCATCATTTTTCTGTTCTTTTACAAGAATATGTTTCCCGTCAAAATCGAAAATTCTGATTAAATCGCCGGAAAGATCGAACGAGCCGTTTTGAACTAATTTTCTGTTTTTCTTATCGGTAATGTCCAGGTTAGAATAAAAACCATATTGTAAATTTTTAATAATAATAATTTCTTTGACATTTGTTTTCCAAACGTTATTATTAATACTGGTATAATTTGCATCTAAAGCGCTCCCATTATTTGCGAGAAAGACTTCTTTCCAGTTGTTTGTGTAAAAATTATTGCTGCAGGTAACAAGTGTGTCCAGGTACCAGTTTAAAGTTATGTTTCCTTGCCAGTCGGCGCTTCTGGGCGCGCCTGCAACGGCCATTTGATATTTCTGTCCGCCAACTGCGTTTAAGGTTACATAACTTTGATTAGTATATGTGTTGTCAAAATAAGTTATGTTAAAACCATACACTACTCTTTGTAAACCGGAGAGAGATTCTCCGGTAAAAATTCCCAGAACTGTATTAAAATCACTGCCGATAGTATCAAAACCGTACATACCTGATGCGGGACATTCCCATGTCCACCAGACAGAATTGCTGACATTTCCAAAAGGAGTAATCATCGGCTCATCAGGTTCCATAGACGCGTCATAATTGCTGCCGTTTATTGTTCCGCTATCGCCTGATATGGTTATTCGGTCAACAAAATTGTCGTTGTCCGGCGCGACAAAAATTATCGGACTGGATCTTTCGGATGTATAAACGGCAGGTTTTCGCAAAACATATTTTTCTTTTGTGAACTTGCCTGGAAATTGTTTTCGAAATAACTCTTCACGGTTTTCTTGTGTGAAAGAATCGTTATGTTTGTAAATTCTTGCATTTTCTTTCCCGAAACATGAAAAAGAAAAGATAACACAGATGAGCAACAGTTTTGCAATATGTTTCTTTGTTTTCATTATGGTTTCTTTTGGTTAAGTGTTAGTTTATTGGAGGAAGTTTGTCCACGAGACGCTTGCGCCCTCGGGATAAATTTAAAATTTTAAATTTATTTCATCACGACAGCGAAGCGCATCAAGATGAAATTAATTTTCTCTTCATTAGGTATAACATACATAAATAGTAAATGATAAATATACACGGTTCCGGGATAAATTCATAGCATCCCATATCTACCTT
>JAUVKG010000197.1 GCA_030596365.1 Chlamydiota bacterium
GAGATGAAGGAATCATAACAAAAGGGGGTCAAAGGTCGAAAGTTAAAAGTTGAAGGTCGAAAGAACCACCCCGCCCTAAAGGGTACCCCTTCCCGAGGTGAATACTCGGGATGTACCACATTTGTAAGGAGGGGAATCTGATTTCCAACATTCAATATCCAACGTCAAACGTCACCCGGCATGAACGCACAGATGCGTTACTTCGTTAGCGCCGGGCGCTTCGCGAACCCATTCAACGTCAAACTCCGACTTTTTTCCAATATGATGTTAAATCAACTACTTTTCCGGTGTCAAGCGCGTCATCAATTGCAAATGAAGTGATAGATGCTTCGAGTCCTTCTTTAAGACCAACTGCCGGTGGTGTTCCATTTAACATACTTTCAGCAAGTTCGGCTACAAGAACTCCATCACCGCCGCCGTGTCCACCGCTTGATCCGGAAGACGCGTCTTCTATTTTCGTATCGAAGCCGATTTTTTTAGTTTCGATTTTGCCTGTCAGTACATCTGCACGAATTGCGCCTTCGGTACCCAGAATGTACATTCTTCGTTCAGGGATACCTGCGTTACAGTTAGTATGAAAAGCAGCGCGAATTTTATTTTCGTATTCAATAATTGCGACTTGATTATCAATGATATCTTTATCAGCGGTAAAAGGATTAAGGTTGACAAGTCCGCCCCATGTAACATAAGGAGATAGCCCATCTTTATTTTTCCCTATTCTTTCGACATGTTTTTCGTTTTCGGGAGTGAAAAAATCGTTGCCGCCGAACGAAGCGACGCGGCTTGCTCTGCTTTCAACCATCCAGTTTACGAGGTCGATATCGTGGCAGCATTTTTCGAGCAGATGAGTTCCGGCGTATTTTCTTAATCTTCTCCAGTCGCCGTGAATGTACCCTCCATGATTAAAGTCGAGAGTTTCATTAAATTCCATACTTGTGATTTTGCCGACGATTCCTTCGCTAAGGAGTTCTTTTATTTTTCTGTAATGGGGAGAATAGCGGAGTGTAAAGCCGATATTGAACATTTTCCCGCTTTTTTTCCACGCATCGTACATTATTTTACAATCATCAATATTTGTAGCGAGAGGTTTCTGGCAGAAAACGTGTTTTCCGGCTTCAAAAGCAGCAACCGTCTGTTCTTTATGGAAACTATTCCATGATGCAATCATTACCCAGTCGATTTCCTGTTCTGCAACAAGATTTTGATAACTGTCGTAAACTTTAGGTTGTGGTTTGATTTCTTCCAACGTTTTTTTTACCGAATTTTCGTTTGGATCATAAATTCCGGTGAGTTGGAATCTTTCATCAACTGCAAGTAATTGTTTAATAATTCCAAGTCCCATACCGCCGCAACCGATAGCGCCAATTTTAATTTTGTTCATAGTAAATAAATTCCTGTTAAGGTTAATTAGTTTATTAATCAAAAGCTGAGAATAATTTTAATTAAAGAGATTTGGTTTGTCAAGCGGTAAGGTATAATTTTGTAATAATGCATAGATTTTGAATTTTATTTCATCAAATTGTATAAAAGTGATTCAAATTGTTATAGAAATATATAAATTTTTATGTTAAAATTTAGGGCAATGCAGGAATAATAAAAAATACAATTCAGAATTATAATTTATATAAAAAGTATTATGGATGAAAAAACTAAATGGATTTGGTCTAAAAACATTTCTAAAAATCAGCACGTTTTGTTTGTTAAAAACTTGAAAATGTCTGAATTAAACGAAAAACTGAAAATAAAAATTACCGCAGCTTACCATTATGAAATCTTTATAAATGGAAAGTTTATTTCGCGTGGACCGGTTTCCGGAAGACCGGATAATTGTTTATATGATGAACTTTCTTATGATTTAACAAATGATAAAGAATTAAATATTGCAGTTATCGTAAATTATTACAAAGACACTCATATTCATTATCTTTTACCGACGTCGACCGGTGGATTCGCCGCGGAATTTACTTCCGGTGATTTTATTTTTTGGACTGATGAAACCTGGAAATGCCTTGATCTTGAAATGTGGAATGAAGATGTTTCGCAAAAATGTTTCATGATTAATTATCTTGAAGATTATGATGCTCGGAAAGAACCTGAAGGTTGGGACAATAAATTTTTTGCTGATGAAGTTACTGAATCGTGGGATAACGCGGATTTAATTCCTGACGCGGAAAAGATCTGGAATAATTATGAATCCCGGACGGTTCCTTATCTTAAAAGGAAACTTGTAACATCTAAAAGTTTTCAAGCTTATAAAACAGAAGAAAAAGGTGCGAAAAAAATTGAAGAAATATCGACTTACTGCGAAAAAGAAAAACTTGATTTTATTGGCGAAAAAAACGAATATAATTTAGAAGTTATTAACACTCTTTTAAAAAATAATGAAGCAAATGTTTTCGCCTTTGATCTTGAAAAAGAATATATCGGGTTTTACTATTTTGAAATCGAAGCACCGGAAGGAACTATAATTGAGTTTTCCGGCGCGGAAGCTATGAAAGATGGCCGGCCATGGATTTACAGAATTGACACTTTAAGTTCCGCGAGATATATTTCTAAAGGCGGAAGGCAAAAATTTATTTCTTTCACCTGGGACGGGTTTCGATATATTCATTTCGTTATCAGGAATAATTCCAAAAAAGTAAGAATTATTGACGTTGGCTGTGTTGAACGAAAAGCTTCTATAAAATGCACTGCGGATTTTAAATCTGATGACAATAAAATCCAGAAAATATTTGAGCTTTGTAAATACACTTTGGAAATTTCCGTACAGGAGCATCTTATTGATTGTCCAACTCGTGAACAGAGCCAATATTGGGGAGACGCGTTATTTGTTGCTGAGAGTTTGTGGAAAGGTTTTTCAGAGAAGAAATATTTTAATTGGTTTCTTGACTGTTACATCAATGTTCCGTTTTATGAAAACGGACAAATTTCATGTGTATATCCGGGCGCAACCCTTGCGCTTCTGGATTATTCCTTAATCCCGCTTATTGGTCAGGTTATTCATAAAGAACAAACCGGAGAATATTACAGGGCAAAAGAAACTTTTGACAAGGCGCTGGAAATAAAAAAATGGTATGATAATAATAAAAACGAGGAAGGGCTTATTGATTTTGATTATCAGGAATATTTTGATAAAGAATTGGTGAATTTTATTGATCACCCGGGAATCGGCTGGGCGAAATTTCCGCATAAAGGTATTGAAAGAGATGGCACAAGTTGTCCTTTAAACACGTTTTATTATGGCTTTGTAAAAATACTTTCCGAGATGGCGGAAGAGCTTGGTGAAAAGATCTGTGAATCTTTAAAAGCTGAAGCAAAAATTTTAAAAGAAAATATAAGAAAATACTTTTTCGATGGAGTTGTATTTCACGACGTAAACAGAGCAGGTGTCCAAGGTGAAGGAACTTCCTGGCAAACAAATTTTCTTGCTGTTTACTTTGAAATAAGCGAAGGCGAAGAAGCAAAAAAAGCGCTGCTTACAATGCTTGAAAATTTTGATACGCTTTGTCGAACATGTCCTTATTTTTATTTTTTCAATCTTCCGGCCATGAAAAAAGCAGGACTGCAAAAAGAAGCTGTGGATTTAATTAAAAAAATGTGGTGGCCTATGATTGAGCAGGATGCTACAACAGCTTGGGAAGGATTTGGTGGAACTGACAGAGATTCTTACTGTCATCCGTGGTCAACAGCGCCGTTCTTATTTTTCTTAACCTCCTAAGGCAGTAAAAACTAATCGGGAATTAATAAAAACAAATAGTTTTACTCAATCATGTAACGTTGGTTTTTTAGATAAGCCATTGGAGTCATTCCGATAATTTCTTTAAATTTCTTTGTAAAATAAGCGCTGTTTTCAAAACCTGTTTTGAAAGCTGTGTCTATTACACGAATCCGGTTGTTTTTAGCCATTATATCCGCAGCTTTTTCAATTCTCAGTCTTATGAGATAATCAATGGGAGACAAACCTGTTATTTTTTTGAATGAATATCTAAAAGAACCTTGCGACATATCGGCTTTATTTGCAAGTAATGAGTTTGATATTTGTTTATCAAAGTTTCGTTCTATAAAATCTATAGCGGCGCTTATTTTCAAAAGGACTTTAGGCTGAGGAGACTTAAATTCCAGGAAAAATTTACATGCATTAATAACTATGATGATAAAAATATGCTCATTTAAAGCGGAAGTTCCAACCCATTCATCGTTTTGTTCTGCAGTCATAGACTTCAGAAGTTGCGACATTTTCCGCAACTGTTGAGGATTCAAATGTAATTTAGATTTGAATTTATGTTTTTTTCTGTAATAAGGTTCATGAACAAAAAGAGCGTTAAAACCCGGCAAATCGGCAAATTCTATTTTTAAAGAGTCAAAAAAATCCCGTTGATATAATACATTTATAATATGAAGGTTCTTTTCATTACTGTAACCGTGTTTATGGTTTCCCCGCACAACAAAAACATCGCCTCTGATGATAGGGTATTCTTCATCATCAATAACGTGAACAGCAGAACCTCCGAGAACAAAAACGAGTTCATCGAAATTGTGAGTATGCATAGGCATCAGCGGAGCATTTTCCAACTCGGAAATTTCGCATCTTCCATTAGGGAAATCATGATATAAGACTCCTGTTTTTTTACCATTAGGGTAATTTTGCCATTTCATAATTAAATCCTGTGAGATGATCTTTTATTTTCAGTTAATTTTTTATTACTTAATTAAATATATTATACCTTTTTTTTGACTTTACAGCAAGTCATTTCATCAAATCGTATAAAAGTGATTCAAATTGTTATAGATTTGTTGTTTTTATTGTGATACAATATTCAAAAGTTTGTGATAACTAAATTTTTAACAAATGGAAAGAAGACAAAAATGAAAAACTTACTTATAAAACTTACTCTAATCGCAGTGCTTGTTGTGGCATGTAATACAGCTTCCGCTGCTTTCAGCGATTCAACAAGCACTTACGCGCTTTGGCATTGCGATGCTACTAACTGGGCAGGAGCTGATGAAGCAACACCGGATGATAATTCAAGTGGGCGTACCGCTCATGATTTACAAATTAACGCACAAGGCGAAGCTATTATGATGCCAGGTTCACCTTATGGCGGAAGTTATCTTGCTATGGATGGTACTGACCATGCAACTTCGTTTGACGTATTAGATCCAATTCCTACTGATTATCTTAATATTGATATTAGTTTCAGAGCGAATGTTTTTCCGGATGATGGTATTTACAAAACAATTTTATGGACAGGACCAATAAGAGTCATGCTTTGGAATAATGGCGGAACAACATATTTGGGACTTTTACATTACAATACCGGTGCTGCAGTTGCTACTTGGAATTTTTCAACTCAGCTTCCGGCATTGGATACTTGGTATTCAGTTAAAGCTGAATATGCTAACGCAAGTTTAAGTCTTACTTTCGGAAATGATGTTGATGGTTACACAACAACTACCGTCACAACTGGTGTAGGATTATGGGAAGCAGCTACCTATGCATGTATAGGTTGGGATGCTTTCGATGGTACCGGTCAACGTAATTTCGATGGCGATCTTGACGAAATAAGAATTAGGACTCCCGATATCATTTTTACTGATATTCCGAAAGACATGCAAGTTTGTCCTCGTTTGCCCTCAACAAATTTTGCAAATGTAAAAATTGCCGGAAATATTTTAGCGTCCGGTTATGATTATATTATTGCAAAAGTTTATAGAGAAACTGTATTGCAAGCAGTTTTAACACAAGCTTTG
>JAUVKG010000249.1 GCA_030596365.1 Chlamydiota bacterium
TGGATTGATGGAATGATGGAATAATGAACACCGATTAACGATTTAAAATTTAAGAAGTTAATAAATCGAATATCAAAAATCGATGTTTGGTACACCCGGCGTATGCTGGGCCTTGTTCTTAAATCAAATTAAATTGAGCACCGAAGTAAGCCGCACTCTTGACCGGCGTATGCCTGGTTCCCAGTGCGGCACAATTTGAACACCGAACAAAGAAGGAAAAAATAAATGCTAAATTCATCCCGAGGCGCTAGCGCGCTCGGGACGAATTTCCTGACACCTAAATAATGAATAACGAATAACTATGCCCCTGATCTCTCACAATATTAAAATGCTTGCTAAACTCGCGCTTAAACGTAGCTTTTGGTTTCATAAAGCTATGAATGAAATCGAAAAATTTAAAAACTTGAGCCCTGACGAACAGCGGGTTAGACAGCTTGACCTTTTAGAAAAAACTTTGCATGCCGCATCAAAAACTAAATATTATTCAGCCGTTTTCGCTTCATTACCGAATTTTGATAATCCGGTCGAATTGCTCAAAACTATTCCGTACCTTGATAAAGAAACCTTAAGAAAAAATCCCGGCGATTTTGTCGTTGATTCATTGTTCTCTGTTTCAGCTCAGACAAGCGGCACTACAGGAACTCCTTTGAAACTTCGCCGCGATATTCCTTCTATCGCTCGCGAACAGGCTTCTTTTTTCTCTTGGTACTATTCTGCAGGATGGAAATCCGATAATGAAATGATTGAACTGCGAGGTAATATGGTTGTACCTGCTGAACGTTCGGAACCTCCTTATGGGATTCGCGATTGTATTTTTAAGAAAAATATTTTGTCGTCTTATCATCTTTCTGATAAAACTATTCCATGGTATATTGAAAAAATAAAAAAATCACACGCTAATTTTATTTCCGCCTATCCAAGTTCGGCTTTTGTTATTGCGGATTTTATGCGGAGAAATAATATCGAACCTCTTAACATTAAAGCCGTCTTTCTTGCCTCAGAAACTATTTTTCACCATACAAAAGATCTTATCGAAAAATTCATCGGACCGGTTTGGGGTCATTATGGTAACGCTGAACGTAATGCATGGATGACTACTTGTTCTGCAGGATGTTATCACGAAGATGTTAGTTATGGATTTACTGAATATATTCCGCTTGGTGATAATACTTATGAAATCGTTGCCACTGGCTTTATTAATAATGCTATGCCTTTACTGAGATACCGTACTGGCGATATAGCTGTCGATCCTTTCGGTAGACAACATAGATGCGAATGCGGAAATAATGGCCCCGGATGCAGAAAAATTATCGGCCGAATTGATGATTTGTTCGTTACTTCCGATGGTAGAAAAATCGGCAGACTTGATCATGTGTTTAAAGATGTTGAAAATATAATTGCTGCACAAATTATTCAGTATAATACCGAACGCGCTGAAATAAAAATTGTTAAAAATAATTCTTATACTGAGCAGAACGAAAAACTTGTCTTAGAAAATTTTATGCTCAGAGTAGGTGGAAATGTAAAAGTGAACTTTAATTATGTAAATAATATTCCGCGTACTAATAATGGAAAATTCAGGTCGGTTATCTCCATGAAACCCGAAACCCGTGATCCGTAACCCGTAATCTGTAATCTGTAATCCGTGGTCCGTAACTGACAGAAAAACAATAATGATACGAAACGAAGTGGAGTGAATACTAAATTCATCCCGAGGCGCTAGCGTGCTCGGGACGAATTTCCTTAAACCTTAAACTTTAAACTTTAAACCTTTGACCTGATAATGCCCGATAACCATTCTATAACCTGGTATATTAACAGACTCGCTGCTATGTCCTTTGACGAAGTTCTTCTTCGAGTGAAAAGGAAACTTGCAGAGCCATTTGTTAACAAGGCTATTAAAAATGAAAAATTGCCTTGCTCAATTGCAGAAATTCTATCCTCTGCAAATACTCTTATTGGCTGCCAGCCAATTGATACTGATAAAATTAAAATTTCAGGCTCTTATCTGAAAGAAATTATTGAAAATGCTGACAATGTCTGCGATGGAAAAATCAAACTCTTTAACCAAAAAATCCAGCTCGATAATCCCGTAAACTGGTTTCGTGATTATGCTCACGAAATTGATTGTCCGAAAGTTGATGCTAAAAATCTTAATTACAGAAATCCTGAACAAGTTGGCGATATCATGTTTATATGGTGGCTTAACAGACATCAACATCTTATGCCCGCTGCTATCGCGTATTTTGAAACAGATGATCAAAAATACGCTGATGTCGTCCTCGCTCAACTGAAAAGCTGGCTTGATGTTTGTAAGTATCCTGTTGGACCGGCATGGCTTACAGGTATCGAGGCCGGTGTGCGACTTATAACATGGGCGTGGCTTTTTCGCTTTCTTTTCGCAAAAGGAAAACCCGGGAATTGCTCCGATGACTTTCTCGCTTCGTGGTTTATTTCCATCAGACAGCATGTTCATTACATAAACACTCATTGGGCAAAATATTCAAGCGCAAATAATCATATCATCGCTGAAGCTGTTGGTATTCTCGCTGCAGTTGACACTTGGCCTCAGCTTTTTCCGGATAAAAATTATAAAGAAATATCCCGCGATATTCTTCAGCAGGAAACTAATAAGCAAATTTTTCGCGATGGTGTTAACAAAGAACAATCAACTTCCTATCACGCTTTTGTTCTTGAACTTTTGATTAATGCTTCCATCTTTGACAATTATCTCAAAAAAAATATCTACGGAACTATCAAAAAGATGGCGCGATTCCTCGACGCCTTGTCAGGTGATTCTGGTATCATTCCGGATATCGGTGACTCAGATTACGCAGTAGCTTCAGGTGTTATTCCTCGTTCACCAAAATATTATTCGTATCTTGCCGCAGCTGCCCGTTTGCCTGTGAATCCATTGGAAATAAAACCGATTTCTTTAATATCAAATCCGGTTGAATGGTACTGTGGAATGGAATCTCTTGAAAAACCACCTGATGAATCCGTATATTTTGAAGACGGCGGATACGCGGTTTGGAAAAGTGTTTTGGATTCAAAACTTAAAATTAATCTGTACATGAATCTGTCAGACCTGGGTTATGGACAAATAGCTGCTCATGGACATGCCGACGCTCTATCTTTTACTCTTCAAATTAATGACGAACCGGTGCTTATTGACCCGGGTACTTATGCATACCACGATGATAAAAAATGGAGAGATTATTTCAAAGGTACTCGCGCTCATAATACTTTGATTGTTAATGGTCTCGACCAGGCCGAAATTAAAGGACCTTTTCTCTGGGGTGATAAATATTATGTCCATACACATCATTCCGTTATGAGTAATGACCAATTAAATATTAAAGCTGAACATGACGGATATTATAGAGACGAAATGGTGCTCACGCATAGAAGAGAATTGTCGTGGCATCCTTTATTTAAAAAATGGATCATTAAAGATGAACTCGTGGGTAATGGACGCTATAACGCAGAACTCCTTTTTCATGTACACCCTGATAGAAAGGTGATTAAAGAACCTTCAAATACTTTTAGAATCATCGGTAACGGATATAATCTTGTTATTAAATTCTCTTCTCACTTTAAATGTCGCGTGGCTTGTGGTGAAACCAATCCGCCACTAGGTTGGTTCTCTCCGGTATTCGGCGAAAAAATACCTTCTCCGACTATTGTTGCTAAAGGTAAAGTGGTTGGCTTTGATAACATTTTCACCGAATTCTTTATCGAAAATGTAAAAGTTGAAATTTGAAATTTGAAATTTGAAAAAAATCGTACATTAAACTCCCCTCCTTATTAAGGAGGGTCTCAGACCCCGTGTATGCTGGGGGTGCCCAAAGGGCGGGGTGGTATGTCCAATGGGTCCAATAGGTCCAATAGGTCTAATAAGTCCAATAGCTCCTATCGAACACCGCCCGAAATTCTCCGGGCGCTACGCGAACAAAGAAGTAAGCCGCACTCTTGACCCGCGTATGCTGGGTTCCTAGTGCGGCACAATTTGAACTCTGAACTCTGAAAACTGAATAACAAAGAACAAATAATGAAGAAACGAATACTAAATTCATCCCGAGGCGCTAGCGCGCTCGGGACGAATTTCCTGAAACCCGAAACTCCCCTCCTTACAAAGGAGGGGTGCCCGATAGGGCGGGGTGGTTCTTGACTGACCACCGATTACCGATAACCGATTACCGATTATGCACATCCTGAGTATAGTAGAAAATCTCCCGGTACCGCTTGATTACCGCGTATGGCTAATCGCAAAAACTTTGCGTGATAATAACTATAAAGTTACTATCATTTCGCCGGCTACTGATAAATATCCGGCAGGTGAATTTGAAATCGATGGTATATCTGTCTATCGACATTATCTTCCGGACGCTGACAATTCTTTATTTCTTTACCTATGGGAATATTCCGTTGCACTTTGGCAGGAATTCCGCCTATCTGTAAAAATATTCATAAAAAATAAATTCAAAATTATTCATGCCTGCAATCCACCGGATCTAATTTGGTTAATCGGACTCTTCTGGAAACTGTTCGGCGTTAAATTTATTTACGACCATCACGATTTATCTCCTGAAATTCTACTCGCAAAAATTGGCGGTGGTCAACGAAGTAACTTGTCGATTGTCCATCGCATCGCTTATAAATCATTGCTGCTCAATGAATGGATTTCTCATAAATTGGCTGATGCAGTTCTAACTACCAATGAAAGCTTTCGTAAAATCGCTCTCGAAAGAAATAATTGCAAATCTGATAAAATCTTTGTCGTTAGAACAGGTCCCCAATTAACTGAACTTCCTGAAAAAAATATTGGCAGTAATATTTCCAATGATATTCCTAAAATCGCTTATGTTGGCGTTATGGCAGCACAGGATGGTGTCGATGTTTTATTGAAAGCTGT
>JAUVKG010000299.1 GCA_030596365.1 Chlamydiota bacterium
CTTTCAATCCTTTCAATCTTTTCAATCATTCTACACAGGGCGGACTTTGAAAAGCGCCTGACCAAACTCTATTGCCTGACCGTTCTGTGCACAAACCTGTTCAATAGTGCCGCTCACTTCAGCTTTAATTTCATTCATTATCTTCATCGCCTCAATAATACAAACTGTTGTATCAGGGCCGACAGATTGACCTACTTGAATGTATGGCTCGCTGTCAGGACTTGCCGCTGAATAAAATGTACCTACCATTGGCGATTCAATTGTAATAAAATTATTCTCTTCCACAGGCGGTGCAGGCGCAGCTGCAGCTTCAACCGGTGCAGGCGCCATAACCGGCGCTGCAGCCATCATCGGCTGAACAATTTGCTGAGGCACTGTACCAGCAAGGTCTCTTCGTAACACTAATTTTTCGTCATCTTTCTCAAGGGTAAATTCGGTTAAACCGTGTGTATCCATCAACCTGAGTATCTGTTTAATTTCTTTTAAGTCCATAATTTACCTTTATAGGGGTTAGCGGACGTTTTATAAATAAATGTAAGTTTGAATTTTCTTTTCAAGTCTATATATTGTAGTTTTTTATTAAAAAAATGTCAAATACTCTTTTTTTTGTTGGTTTTTTACCGTTTTTTATACTTTTTTTACGATTTTTTATTTATTCAGCTTAATTAAATCTGATTATTGCACTATTATGACCGTTTATATATAATTAGTTTTGTGATTTAACGTTTGACCTATAAAATTAAACACTCAATATTCAACAAGAAATGTTCCTAACCATAGGATAAACAATGAAATCTTCAACAAAAAATAAAAATACTTCTCAGATGTTACTGACTTTGGCGGGCTTCGTTGTAGTTGTAGCAGGAATAAGTGCCGCACAGGTAATTGTTGTTCCTTTCTTATTGTCTGTTTTTATCGCGATTATTATCGCGCCGCTAATGTTCTGGCTCCATAAAAAAGGATTGCCTACTTTGTTCGCATTACTAGCCGTAATTATAGGACTTTTATTAATATTTGTTCTTATTGCTTATTTAATAGGCTCTTCCGTACAATCTTTTTCCGATAATTTGCCGGCATATCAGCATAAACTGGACCAGCAAACAACTTACGTCATAGGTCTGCTTGATAAATACGGCGTTGATACCGGAAGTCTTTCACTTAATAAATTTCTTAAGCCGGGTGTTGCTATGAAATTTATTGCCGCATCGCTGAACAGTCTCGGTGGTATGATTACAAACAGTTTTTTAATTTTAATGACCATAATTTTTATACTGCTTGAAGCCGCAAGCTTTCCGTCAAAAATCCGCGCCGCTCTCGGAAAATCAGATTCACAGCAATTGGGGGTTAATGTTTTTGTCACCAATATACAACATTATATGGGAATAAAAACTTTTACAAGTCTGGCTACAGGAATTATTGTTTCTATTATGCTTTATGTTTTCGAAATCGATTATCCTATCGTATGGGGCGTCATCGCTTTTCTGTTAAATTTCGTCCCGAATATCGGATCCATTATTGCTGCAGTACCTCCTGTCTTGCTGGCCATCGTGCAATTCGGCTTCGCAAAAGCAGGTGCAGTGGCTATTGGATATCTCTGTATAAACATATTAATAGGTAATATTATCGAACCGAGATTGATGGGACGAGGGCTTGGACTCTCAACTCTTGTTGTCTTCCTATCTTTAATTTTCTGGGGTTGGGTTTTGGGTCCGATTGGAATGTTACTTTCTGTTCCGCTAACTGTCACGGTAAAAATCGCTCTTGACAGTCGTGAAGATACTAAATGGTTATCTATTCTTCTCGGTCCGGAAATCCACGACAATAATAATTAAATATGGTATAATGTAAATAGTGGAAATCATCATATCATCTATGGAGGTCTAAAATGAAAAAAATTTTCTTTTGTATTATGTTTTGTATTCCTTTATTCGCTGCGGCAAAACAAACAGTTTCTTCCGAGCAATGGATAGCTGAGTATAAAGGAACAGGCACACTTAAACTTTTTGAAGGAAAATCAATGAGAAGAGACGAAGAGTTCAATTCAGGAGTCTTTTCCCATTATAAATATAAATTGTTTCCATGCACAAGCGAGTATTGGGGCGTCTTGCAACCTTGCGCGCTGTTTCTCATTGAAAACAGCGATGAAAAAGGCCGACTTAAAATTAAACCTAAAAAAAATATCGGGAACTTAACTCAGCCTATTCAAATAGTTGGCTCAAATTCTCACTTCAAATTAATTAAAATTCTCGTAAAAAAAGATACAGAACATTTGGTCTTTAAACCGGAAAGTTCGGGCATTCTTATTGACGGTGATGTCGGTAAATTAATCTTAAAATCTAAAATGTTTTTCGCGGCTTTTTATTTCAGAAATCTCGGGTTGCTCTCGTGTCAAAGCATGTACGGGTGTTATCTGAAAGCCGGGCAACCGCATATGATTATCTCAAATGCTTATGTTAGTATTGATAATTATACAAACACATTAACATCTTACACTCATGGAAACATAGGTAAAATAACTGTAAAATACGGAATCGATGGATCTTCTATCACTGCCGGCGCGGAGTATTTAAGAGATGTTTTCACAAAAGATTATTCTGCTGTTTACTCAGCATATCCGCCTTCCGGTAATATTGATATGATTAAAGCAAATATTATTTCGGGTACCGGCGAAAAAGATGATTACTGGCTTCCTACTACTAAAATTATTAGTGCAAACAGGCCGAAATTAAAAATTAAACCTGAACAAATTCTTACTGAAGGCACTTCAGTTTATATTACTCAATAAGCGGGGAATAATAAAATGAAAAATTTATTTGAAAAAACAATTATTTTTGCTGTACTCTTTTCCATCTCAATTTCCGGTGCAAGAACAGAAAAATTATCTACACCATACTGGGAATTTGTTTATAAAGGAAACGGTCAAATAAAAATTCAAAATAATGCCGTTCTTAATATTGAATCTGTTATTGATATTTCTTCAAATATTACCGGATTTGCCTTTGAAGGCATTGCTGCAACTAATTCAAGTTATGGCGTTGATGACAATTCTCACTTTATTTTGTGGATTGAAAATGATGACGGAAAAGGTAAACTTTTAGCAAAACCAAACAAAAAAAACAAGGCAGTTGCTGTACAAAATTTTACTATTGTAGGCTCAAACTCAAGCTTGAAAAAAATCACCGTTAAAATTGGTAATAATAACTTCCTCGATGAAAACAAACCTATAAGCGGTATTATTTCCAACCCTTACTTTGGTCATTCGGGCTTTCCATCCGCTGTTTTCGTTGACGGAGATATTGGAACTTTAAATTTTAATTGTGATCTATTCGGCTCCCTGATCTATGCTGAAAATATCGGAACTTTGAAATTTAAAAATTCCGAGCTTGCTTCCATTATGGTTGGACCTCCCGACAAATACATCCATGACGTTGTTATTGGTTCTGTTACTAACCTGGAACTTATGACTTTCAAAGCCGGCACTATCGGGAAATTGATTGCAAATAGAATTATAAGCACTATTATTTCAACAGGCGGAGCTTTACCGAATTGTCTGATGGATGATGCTGCTTCTGCTTTTGCAACCCCTTTACTTGCTCCAAAAGGCAGCATAGGTTCTCTTAAAGCAAAAGAGATAGGTGCCTGGGGAGATTATGAAGAAGAAAAATGGTGGCTCTCTGATAAATTTTTTCTTAATAAAATTTCTGTAGTTCTATCTTCTGAAATAAAAAAATTCAAAGTGAAAAATATCACTACTGAAAATACCTCCGTTTATATTCATGGAAGGTAAGACGCAGTCCCCCTTTGAAGGCGAAGACCGGCGGATGCTGGTGGGTGCCTGAAAGGCGAGGGATGTCAACCAGCGCGAGTGATGGAGTGTTGGAACAATGAAATGGAGGGACGCTGCTGTGACCGGCGAATGCTGGTTCCCCAGCGTCCTAATTATTATATTAATAAATAAAATTAGTGAAATTAGTGTCAAATAATAATACAAATATAATCCTCGCCGTTATCGCTCATCCGGA